>NZ_JBFUES010000143.1:0-10775 GCF_056403875.1 Bradyrhizobium sp. P2_E8 | reverse complement strand
TCCCATTTCCTCGCCTCACTCTCAAGGAATCGTGAAAATTCATCCGGCGCCATCGGCATCGGGTCAGAGCCCAGCCCGCGGATTCGCTCCACGATTGCCGGATCGTTCAGCGCCGTCACGAATGCCGAGTTGATTTTCGCGACAACATCGCCAGGCGTTCCCGCCGGCGCAACGATGCCGAACCAGCCAATCGCCTCAAAACCAGTGAGGCCCTGTTCGGCAAACGTTGGCGTCTCGGGAAGACCTGGATATCGATGAGCCGACGAGACGGCGATGGGCGCAATCAGCCCGCCCTTTATCGCGGTCATCGCTGACGGAGGATCGACGATCCCGAGCGGCATATGTCCGCCAATCAGGTCGGTAACTACCGGGGCCATGCCCCGATAGGGCACCAGCTCGAGCCTGGTATCAGCCATCTGATTGAACATCTCGCTTGCGAGATGCATCAGCGTGCCGTTACCGCCGTGACCGAGTGCAAGCTTGTTTGGCTGCTTTGCCATGGCGATGATGTCGCGAAGTGTCTTTCCCTGCAGCGAATTCGAAGCTGCCAGAATGAAAGGCACCGAGGCGAGGCCCGTAATGGGCGCAAGGTCCTTCGCGTCATAGGTTATGTTCTCCTGGACGCCGAGGCTTACGCCCAGCCCCGCCGCGCCGCCCAGTCCAATCAGGTACCCATCTGGTGGTGCTTTGGCGACGATGCCCATCGCGATCGCGCCGCCCGCGCCCGGGCGGTTTTCAATCACCAGCGTCTGGCCCAATTGCTTTTCGACGTTCGGCTGCACGATGCGTGCGATTGCATCGGAACTGCCGCCGGCGGGAAACCCAACGACGAGGCGGATCGCACGTTCGGGGTAAGCACTCGCAGCCCTACCACTCCCAACCGCAGCGCATTGGCATGCGAGCACGATTGCTATCACTGCTCTTGAAGCGCTTCTCATGGGTCTTTACCGGTGCCGTTTTGCTAGGCCCGAGCGCCAAGCCAACAGGTTTCGATTTCTACGGTCATCATCGTTCTCCTCCTGTTGTTGGTTGGCAGATACGCGGGCACGTCGGGTCATATTGCGTGTTCCGGACGCTTCCCGTTAGCCACAAAATACTCATCCATTAATCAGAACGCCTTATGAATCCCGCAATGCGGCAATTCGCATGTGTAGCGCCTTAACGTGCTCATGACGTCTGCGCAGATGCGGTGAGCCAGTCGGCTGTCGGCCACCGCTCTGAATTATTGAATTCGTGGTCTGGTCTTTTTCGGGCTGGAATGGGCAGACACGTCGCCTCTTCGGTCGGCGGCGCGTCGAACGGACAAGAGCTGTCTCGTTGTCTCCACGAAGCGTTGGGCCGCTGGTGAGAGGACGAAATCCGCCCGGCTTACCAGAGAAACGTGTCTGATTATCGCGGGGCGAGACAAGGGAACGGCTGCGAGCGTCGGGAATTGCGCCACGGGAAGCATATGTGCAGGCAAAATGCTTATTCCGGCGCCTTCTGCCGTCAATGCCAGTGCAGTCGTGATGAGAGAAACTTCCAGATTTGGTTTTAGCTGACGTCCGGTCCTGGCTAGGGCATCATCGATTTGCGACCTGATCCGTGTTCCGCGGCGCATTGCGATCAAGTTGCATTTTTCGAGGCTGTCCCACGTCAGCCGGGAAGCTTTCTCAAAGCGACCGTCCTTGATCCCAATAGCCGATAGTGAGCTCTGCGTAATTGTTTCGATCTTCACGTCCGGCGTGTCGGCGTTCTCAACGCTTCCGATGCCCAATTCGGCATCTCCGGCGGTGACAAACGGAAGCAAGTCATCAGGCGCAACATCGAAGATCTCGACGCGGATGTCCGGATAGTCCGCTCGATATCGCGCCAGGACGCGAGGGAGCAATGCAGAGGCAACTCCCGCCGACAYCGCAATTGTAGTCCGACCTGCCTTCACCTCGACCAGATCGCTCATGTGCCTGGCCAATCCGTTGGCGCCAGCAAGTATCCGTTCCGCAATCGGTATCGCGTCCTTGCAGGCGAGGGTCGGACGCAGCGCGCGGGTCGTGCGGTCGAACAGTCTGAGCTGAAAGTTCTCCTCAATCTGCCGGATCAGGAGACTGACCGCCGATTGCGTCACGCGCATTTCGGCGGCGGCCTTGGTGAGGCTGCCATGGCGATAGACCAGAACGAGTGCTTCGAGCTGCCGCATCGTCGGGATCATGAGTTTACCTTATGAAATGATGAGAATTTTGTGACTATTCTGAACGATCGGAACCTGCAAGATATTTCGGTAGCCGAATGTGCCCGCGATGAAATCCAGTATGGCGCGCTACGCGCAGCCAGACTGGGCCTGATCAGGCCACGGTACGAAGCCATTCTGTCCGGGCTACCAAGGGGAGGACTTCATGGGTCAAAAAGGGACTTTGGCCGCGATCGGCGCCGTTCTGATCGTTCTCGGCGGGCTGCTCGCTCATTTCACCCAGACCGCGAATGGAATTCGCATCCAAGACGTCCGCTTCAAGGGCGCCAAGGGCAATACCATGAGCGCCCTTGTCTATATTCCAGCGAATGCGACCGAGAAGACGCCGGCACCGGGGATTCTCGCGGTCCACGGTTATCTGAATTCGCGCGAGACGCAGGACGGCTTTGCGATCGAGTTTGCGCGTCGCGGTTATGTCGTCGTGGCGCTTGACCAGACGGGTCACGGCTACAGTGATCCACCGGCCATCGCCAACGGCTTTGGCGGCCCCGACGGACTCGCCTATCTGCGGAGCCTGCCCTATGTGGACAAGAACAACATCGGGCTTGAAGGGCATTCGATGGGCGGCTGGACCGTGCAGGCCGCGGCGACGGCGATGCCCGACGCTTACAGGTCGATCGTGCTCGAGGGCTCCTCGACCGGAAAGCCGTTCGCAGCCGACGGAACGCCCACGTGGCCACGCAATCTCGCACTCGTTTTCTCGCAATACGACGAATTTTCACTGATCATGTGGGGCAGTGAGTATGCTGCTGATATTCCCAAGTCGGCAAAGCTTGCCGCGGTGTTCGGTGTTGCGGGACCGATCGAGCCCGGCAAGGTGTACGGCGATATCGCCAAGGGCACGGCACGGGTTCTCCATACGCCGGCAATCACCCATCCCGCCGATCATTTCTCGCGCGAGGCGATCGGCTATAGTCTCGACTGGTTCGGTAAAACGCTGACCGGGGGCACACCGTTGCCATCGACCGATCAGATCTGGCTCTGGAAGGAAATTGGGACGCTGGTCGCACTGGTAGGACTTGTCGTCCTCCTGCTTGGTGCGTTCGAATCTCTGCTCGGCATGGCGCCATTTTCGGTGCTCCGCGCCGTCCCGTCTGGCCCTGGTGTGACGACCTCAGCACCATCCATGCAGAACGGACGTTGGTGGATCGCGTTTTGGCTCTCGGCGCTGCTGCCGGCCATCACATACTATCCAGCCTTTGCACTTGGAGCCACGTGGATTCCCGCATCCCGCTTCCTGCCGCAATCCTTCACCACCCAGATCGCACTCTGGGCTCTGATCAATACGGCGATTACGCTGGCGTTGCTTCCTCTGTTGCCGAAGCGCCCGATCCGAAAGGGCGTCGTGGGTCAATCGATACTGATTGCGGTCGCGACCGTTGCTGTCGGTTATGTTGCGATGTGGCTGGCCGATGTCCTGTTCAAGATCGACTTCCGGTTCTGGGTCGTGGCGCTCAAGCTGCCGAGTGCGACGCAATGGATGATCATGCTGATCTACCTGATACCGTTCACCCTGTTCTTCGTCGTCGCGTTGCACGCCCAGCACCGCAACTTCAGCCGCCTCGGCGCCTCGGCTCCTGGTCATTACGCCGCGATGATCCTGTCGCTTTCGCTTGGTTTCACCATCCTTATCGGCGGCCAGTATCTGGCTCTCTGGCTGGGCGGAAAACTGATAAATCCGGTCCCGAGCTCGCCGGTCGTGCCGCTGTCCACCATCATCGGCATCCAGTTCATCCCGGTGTTTGCCACCGTCGCTATCATCTCGACGTTCACTTGGCGACGCACCGGCACATCGCTGCCGGGAGCGCTGATTTGCGGTCTGCTCGTTACTTGGTACATTGTTGCCGGTACTGCGACCCAGGCTGCATTCTAATGTCTGGGAAAGAAATCCGGACATGACGAAGCGCAGCACTGCGCACTACTTCCTCGAAGGACTCTCGGATATCGGGGTCGACTACGTCTTTGCCAATCTCGGTACGGACCATGTCTCACTGATCGAGGAGATCGCGCGCTGGGACAGCGAAGGGCGCCGGCACCCGCAAGTGATACTGTGTCCCCACGAAGTGGTCGCGGTTCACATGGCGGCGGGCTACGCCCTCGCTACCGGGCGCGGGCAGGCCGTGTTCGTCCATGTCGATGCCGGCACCGCCAACGCCTGCATGGCGATCCAGAATCTCTTCCGCTATCGCCTGCCGGTCATGCTGTTTGCCGGCCGGGCGCCATTTACTCTGCATGGCGAACTGCTGGGATCGCGCGACACCTACGTCCACTTCGTTCAGGATAGCTTTGATCCCGCCAGCATCGTGCGGCCGTATGTCAAATGGGACTACTCGCTGCCGTCCGGGGTGGTCGTGAAGGAAGCATTGGCCCGCGCCGCTGCTTTCATGCAGAGCGATCCCCCGGGGCCAGTCTACATGTTGCTGCCGCGTGAGACGCTGGCCGAAACCTGGGACGATTCCGCAATGCCGGCCTATCCGCCGGCGCGCTACGGCAGCGTTCGGGCGGGCGGCATCGAGCCGGGGCGCGCGGCCACGATTGCCGAAGCCCTCATGAGTGCAGAAAATCCGGTTGCCGTGACCGCTTATCTTGGTCGCAAACCGCAAGCGGTCGCCGTGCTCGACCGGTTGGCGAGGACTTGCGGCATCCGTGTCGTTGAATTCAATTCGATCGATCTGAATATCTCTCAGGAGTCACCGTGCTTTGCGGGATTTGATCCGGCCTCAATCGTGTCACAGGCGGATCTTGGGCTGTTGCTCGATGTCGATGTGCCTTTTGTGCCGCAATCGTTGAAGGCAGCCGCAGCCAGGCGCTGGATCCAGATCGATGTCGATCCGCTGAAGGCAGATTTTCCGATGTGGGGATTTGCCACCGACATGCGCGTCCAGGGCGACTGCGCGACCGTTCTGCAGCAAGTGCTGGATATTGTGGAGGAACGCGCTGACGAGTCCTATCGGAGCAAGGTCCAGACGCGGATTTCGAGCTGGGCCCCCGCGCGCGAAGCTGCCGAGGCACGGCGTCAGGCGGCTGCGGCCGCGGAAGGTGTTCAAGGTGCGATCAATCCTGCCCACCTGTTTGCCCGCCTGAGTGCAGCGCTTTCGTCGAACGACATCGTCATCAATGAAGCGATTCGCAATGGGCCGCTGCTGCAACAGCAACTCCGGCGGACAGAGCCTGGCAGCTATGTAGGCCTCGCGGGGGGTGGGCTGGGGTTCAGCGGCGGCATGGCACTCGGCCTCAAGCTGGCGCAACCTTCCCGCCGCGTTGTGCAGGTCGTCGGCGACGGCGCCTTCCACTTCTCCTCACCGGATTCCGTCTACGCAACGGCCCAGCAGTATCAATTGCCGATCTTTACCGTCGTCCTCGACAATGGTGGATGGCAAGCCGTCAAAGCGTCGGTCCAGCGCGTCTATCCCGACGGTGTGGCGCAGAGGATGAATTCATTCCAGTCGCAGCTTGCTTCAGGCCGGCAGGGGGAGCGCCGACGCTTCGCCGATGTTGCATCCGCCTTCGGCGGCTACGGCGAGGAAGTAGTTGATCCGGTTCAGCTTGATGCGGCGATCGCCCGTTGCCTTGCCGCTGTCGATGACGGGCGTGCAGCCGTTCTTCACGCGCGCATCACACCACTTTAGCTGCTAGGTGTTTACCAGGCCATTCCGATCGAACGGGACCTGCCAATTGGCAAAAGCCTCGCCCTCAACAATCGCGCCGCGACTTAGGCGTCGTGCGCACTCCGGTGTCCAGCATGGGACGGGATCGATTTCGCGCAAGCAGCAGCTCTTAGCAGGGTATTAAGAAGCAATGTCCCGAGTTAAGTTGCCCTCCGGAAACACTTTGTCTTTCAACGGGGATTGACTTGACCCTCTCTCCGCCATTTTGCACGACGTTCCTCGCCAAACTACGATCCTCTACGATTTTGTACGCCTTGCGGTAGCCGCGCGAGCTCGCAGGTGGCAGTCGCGCCGAAGGCGGCAACCCGGTGAGGTCAGTGTTCAAACTTTGCAGGCGCTATCGCCTCAGCCGATACCACTCGGACATCGGCTGGCCTTCCACCACTCAGAAATCCGAAACTTTTCCGACCGCAAAGCCAGCGAAGCGATCTGGTCGGTAGGGCTTCGGATCAACGATTGGCGCCGCCCCAGTCACGATATCCGCGACCAGGTGGCCGGAGCCCGGGCCGATACCAAAGCCGTGTCCGCTGAAGCCCGCGGCCAATATCAAGCCGGGTAGGGATGAAACCTCTCCGATGGCTGGCACGCCGTCGGGCGTCGAGTCGATGTAGCCCGCCCATGCAGCGGTGATTTTCGTGTCCCTCAGGGCCGGTAAGAGGTCGAGGGCGCGCCGATGCGTGAGTTCAATTGTGCTTCGATCGGGCGCCGGATCCAGAATGCGAACCCGCTCCATCGGCGTAGGGCTGTCGAGCCGCCAACGGTGGAGTGTTTCATGTCCCGACCATACACCCTCGAGGCCGCCGGGGAGCAGACTGCGCCAGCGCCGCAGGAACATCGGGAGGAATTGCGGGGCGAAGCGGAACTGCTGGGCTGTCGGATCAACGCGCCCTCGACCACTGATGGCGAGTGTATATCCGCCATCGCCGCGTTTCGTGACCGAAACGCCGGAGGTATGCAATGCATCGGGTAAGCCCTTCACGGCCGTCGAGACCGAAAGGATGGACGACCGGATCGAGGCAAGCGGAAGGCGGATGCCGGACTGGTGGCAGAAGGAGGAGGACCACGCGCCTCCTGCCAATATGGCGACCTTGGTTCGGATCGTACCGCGCTCGGTCACGACCGCGCTCACCCGGCCGCCCTCGGTCTCTAATCCCCGTGCCGCGCACATCTGGTGCACGGTGCCTCCACCCTTGAGGATGGCCCGCGCTGCCGCAGGGGCCGCATTGGAGGGATCGGCGATGCCGTCGCTCGCCGAGAAGACGCCGCCCTTCCAGGCGCGCCCGGTGGCTGCGCCATGGGAAGTAGCTTCGGTCGCATCGAGCATGCGAGTGCTGACGTTCACGCCGCGGGCAAAGTCGCACCAGCGCGCCCAGCCCGCCAACTCGGCCTCATCGTTGCTGAGGTACAGGAGGCCGCAGCGGGAGAAACCGGTGTTCTCTCCGCTTTCAGCGCCAAATCTCTCCCACAGGTCCAGGCTCTTGGTTGCCATCGGCAGCTCTCGAGCATCGCGGTTTTGCTGGCGGCACCAACCCCAGTTTCGGCTGGATTGCTCGGCTCCAATCCGCCCCTTCTCCACGAGAGCGACGCTGAGGCCGCGCAAGGTGAGATAATAGGCCGCGAACACTCCGATAATGCCGCCTCCGATGACCACCACGTCGGCGCGGTCGGGAAGATCAGGCGAGGTCTCAATCTGACAGAGGGGCGCGGGCATCCTGTGTTCCTGGATTTCGATGGCTGCATCTTAGATCGCGCATTCGCGTAGACGGCACCGGATTCGATGGTGGTCCAGCATTTTATGCTGTATCCTCCGTGTACTGCAAAACGGCATTCTGTCCGAACGATACATGTCAGTGACGGACGTTGGCTGCGAGAGAAGTAAGCTTTTTGCTCGCTGTGCAGAATTTTCTGCTGCGCGTTGAGGAGTGGAGGGCGATCTATGAAACTCGATCGGATTGACATCAAGATTCTTCACGAGCTCCAGAAGAATGGCCGCGTCACCAATGTTGAGCTTGCCGAGCTGGTCAATCTGTCGCCCAGCCCATGCCTCATGCGCGTGAAGCGACTGCAGACCGAGGGCTACATCGAGGGTTACTCAGCCCAGATCAACATGCGCAAGCTGGGACAGACGCTGACCGTGTTCACGGAAGTGACGCTGAAGAACCATCGACAGATCGACTTTGCCCGCTTCCTGAGCGCGGTTGAGAAAGTCGACCAGCTGATTGAATGCCATCTGGTCTCGGGAGGTTACGACTACATGCTGAAATTCGTCGCCGCCAGCATCGGCGAGTACCAGACGATCATGGAGCGTCTGACCGATATGGATATCGGCATCGATAAGTATTTCAGCTTCGTTGTCCTCAAGTCGCCTATCGTGCGCTCCCACATGCCACTGACCAGCCTCTTCCCGGCTTGATGCCACTGCGCCAGCTAGTGGTGGCAATAGGTCCGCACCTGCTCTGGATCCTGCTGCAACCCATCCAGCCAGGTCGGGTCGAGTTTCGGCACTGAAGAGAACAAAAGCCGGGTATAGGGATGCTCCGGTACCTTTGACCGGACCGGCGTGATCTCCTCGACCTTCTGACCGCGATACATGACGATGATCTCGTCGCAGATCGCCTCGACGACCGACAGATCATGGCTGATGAAGATGTAGGAAAGACCGAGCTCCCGCTGCAACTCCTTCAGGAGCTCGATCACCGCGGCCGCAACAACCGTATCGAGGGCCGACGTGATCTCGTCGCACAGGATAAGCGTCGGTTCAGCAGCAAGCGCCCGAGCGAAATTGACGCGCTGCTTCTGACCGCCTGAAAGTTCTCCTGGCCGTCGTTGGCGCACGGATTTGGGAAGACGGACCAGATCGAGAAGCTCGCTGATGCGCGCATCGCGCGCCTTACCCCTCGTCCCATGATAAAAGGTGAGGGGGCGTCCCAGTATGTCTTCCACGGACTTCGCTGGATTAAGCGCGGTGTCGGCATGCTGGAATACGATTTGAATCTGGCGGAGTTCGTTGCGGGTGCGGCTGCGGCCGGCTTTCCCCAATTCCCGGCCATTGAAGGTGATGCCTCCCGCGTGGGCCGGCAGGATGCCGGCAATTGCCCGGGCAAGGGTTGACTTCCCGCAGCCAGATTCGCCGATGACGCCCAGATTTCGGCCCCGGTCCAGCCTGAGGCTGACCGACTGGACAGCACTGACCAACGGTTCTCCATTGCGCAGGCGAGAGCCGTAGCCGACGGTCAGCTGGTCCACCATCAGCAAAGGCAGGTTCGCTGTCGTTTCGATTTCCGGGACGCGCTCTTGCGCCTTCGGCCTGAAAGCGGCCAGGAGTTCCTGAGTATAGGGATGGCGAGCATGTTCGAGGATCTCGCTGGTGGTGCCGGTCTCCCGGATTTCACCATCCTTCAGCACGACTATCCGATCCGCGATCTGGGCGACGACGGCCAGATCGTGGGAAACATAAATACCGGCGATATTGTGCTGTCTCGTCACGGTCTTGAACGCGCGCAGCACCTCCACTTGCGTGGTGACATCGAGCGCCGTCGTGGGCTCGTCGAAGATCACAATCTTCGGTTGGCCGATCAGGGCCATGGCTGCGGCGAGGCGCTGAAGTTGCCCGCCCGAGACCTGGTGAGGATAACGGTCGCCGATGGCTTCCGGCTCCGGCAACGACAAGGCCCTGAACAGCGAAATGGCCTTCGCTCGCGCCTGAGCGGCCGGCATGAGCTTGTGAATTTGCGCCACCTCGACGACCTGATCCATGATGGTGATCGCCGGGTTGAAGGCGGCAGCAGCACTCTGCGGCACGTAGGCCACGGTCGTGCCACGAATGCCGGCGCGTTCCGTTTCCGAAAGACCGACCATGTCAACGCCGCCCACAGAGACTTCTCCGCCTGTTATTTTGCAGCCTTGCCGGGTGTAGCCCATCAGCGTCAGGGCGATGGTCGTTTTGCCCGAGCCGCTCTCGCCGATCAGGGCGACGATCTCGCCCTCGGCGATATCGAGGCTGAMGCCCTTGATGATCTCCAGCCGCCTGCCGGAGTCGGTTGTCGCCTCAACCCTGAGGTTGCGGATCTCAACGAGGTTTCCCGTCATTCGGGGCTCCGGTCGCGGATTCTGCGCGGCAGATTGTCGATCAGAAGGTTGACGCTGATGGTGAGACTTGCGATGGCGAGCGAGGGGAAGAGCACCGCCGGCGCAGCAAAGGGCAGTCCACCGATATTCTCGCGCACGAGCGCGCCCCAGTCGGCGTAGGGTGGTTGCACGCCGAGTCCCAGAAAGGACAGACCGGAGAGCAGTAGCACAACGAAGACGAAGCGGAGGCCGAGGTCGGCCAACACTGGACCCAGAATATTCGGCAGGATTTCCGAGGCGATGAGATAGGGGAGCTTTTCGCCGCGAATCCGGGCCACCACCATGAAGTCCATCGTGTTGACATTGACAGCGAGAGCCCGGGCGAACCGATAGGCTCCCGGGGTGTAGATCACCGACAGCGTCGCAATCAGCGCCGGGATCGACGAGCCGACCGCGGCGACCACGACGAGGCCGAACAGCTTGCTTGGAATCGAGTTCAGCGCATCGAGAAACCGGCTCAGCATGGTGTCGAGCCAGCCTCCGGCAACGGCTGCCGTCATGCCGAGCGCGACGCCGCTGAAACAGGCGATCGAGACGGCGGCAAGCGAAATGCCGAGCGTATAGCGCGCTCCCATCAGGATGCGCGAAAAGATATCCCGACCGAGATAGTCGGACCCGAGCCACAGGTCTCGGCTCACAGGCCCGAAATAATCCGTATCGACGATCTCGCCGACGGAATGGGGGATCATGTGCGGGGCGAAAAGGGCGACGACGACCCAGAGAAGGATCACGCCCAGAGCCGAGATGCCGAC
>NZ_JBFUES010000142.1:0-10826 GCF_056403875.1 Bradyrhizobium sp. P2_E8 | reverse complement strand
ATCAACGTCCATGCGGCCGGCAACGACTTGGCTGCGTGTTTCCTATAGGGGAAACGGACCATGTTGGACCCCGCCCAGAGTCAGCAAACGCGAACCAAGGTCGCCGGCGCGTCGAGCCGGCTTGGATACATCCGGATCGGCACGATTTTGCCATCCATCATCACAGCGCTGGTGCTGCTGGGACTCGCCTCGGCTGGATTCATTGCCTACCAGGCGATCATCAAGAGGCAGGAATCCGAAGCATTCCTGAAGGTCAATCGATCCGCCCAGCTGCTGTTGCGCAGCGCGGGACATTGGGCGATTGAGCGAGGCATGACCAATGCGGCGCTGAAGTATCCCGATGCCGTGACCTCCGAGCGCCGTGCCGAAATCGAGAAAGCACGCGCGATCGCGGACGAAGCCTTTCGGGAAGCCCTGCTCGATATTCGTTCGATTCCCGAAATGGCGATGGAGCAAAGGCAGGTTGCTGACGCCGCGGCGAAGTTCGAGGCATTGCGCGTGTTGCGCGAGAAGGTCGATGCGGGCCTCTCGCGTCCGCGCGCCGAGCGCGCGCCCGATGTGGTAGACGGCTTCGTTCCGACGATTACCGACGTGATCGACGTTGCGAGCAACCGCTTGCGGCTGACGCTTGAAACCCTCACCAGTCCACCTGTGGCAAGGCTGGCGCAACTGATCGGCTTGCGGCACCTCGCAGCTCAGATGGCCGAGAACGCCGGAAGAGAGCGCGCCTTGCTGGCTGGGGCCGTCGGCGCGCACGCGAAGCTCGGCACTGAAGGCTTTCAACGTCTTTCCGCGCTCCGGGCGAAGGTGGAACTCGCGTGGGATACGATATTGCCGGTGCGGCTGCGCCCGGATCTGCCGGTGCAGATCGGGGACGCGATGGTCGAGGTCGAGAAGATCTATTTTGGGGTCTATGGTGAAACGCGCGTGATCACGCTCGCCGCGGGCGAAAGCGGAGATTACAAGATCACCGGCTCCGAGTACTTCGCGCGGGCCACTGCCGGCATCAATGCGGTGCTGAAGCTCGGTGAGGCCATTGGCGCCGCTGCCGGCAGTGAAGCCGCCATGCAGGCGGAAGCCAGCGCGCGTAATTTCATTCTTACGGGTCTGTTGCTTTGTGCCTCTCTGGCGCTCGCCGGCTTGAGCTTCTGGATCACCTTCTCGCGGATTCTCAATCCGCTTTCAGCTATTGCGGGCGCGATGGGCCGGCTCGCCAACGGCGACTTTGGCACCACGGTGCCCGGCACCGGCCGAGCCGATGAGGTCGGTGAGATGGCGCGTACGGTCGAAGTCTTCAAGCAGCACGGTCTCGAGGTCGAACGCATGCGCAGCGACCAGGCGGAGGTCGAGAAACGCGCCGCCACGCAGCGCAGGGCCGAAATGCACAAGCTCGCCGACGGCTTCGAAGTCGCGGTCGGCGAGATCGTCGATACCGTGTCCTCTGCCGCGACCGAACTCGAGGCCTCTGCCTCGACGCTGACCTCGACCGCTGAGCGCGGGCAAGGGCTCGCCACGATGGTCGCTGCAGCCTCCGAGGAGGCTTCCACCAACGTGCAGTCGGTGGCATCGGCGACCGAGGAATTGTCGTCCTCGATCACGGAGATCAGCCGGCAGGTGCAGGAATCCGCGCGTGTTGCAAGCGAGGCCGTCGGCCAGGCYCGCACCACGACCGAGCGTGTCAGCGAACTGTCCAAGGCCGCGACGCGGATCGGTGACGTGGTCGAGCTGATCAACACCATCGCGGGTCAGACCAACCTCCTGGCACTCAACGCCACGATCGAGGCGGCACGCGCCGGTGAGGCCGGCCGCGGCTTCGCCGTGGTGGCCTCCGAGGTCAAGGCGCTCGCCGAGCAGACCGCGAAGGCGACGGGCGAGATCGGCCAGCAGATCGCCAGTATCCAGACCGCGACGGAGTATTCGGTCGGCGCCATCAAGGACATCAGCGACACCATCGAGAAACTGTCGGAGATTTCCTCGACCATCGCCGCCGCCGTSGAGGAGCAGGGCGCAGCGACGCAGGAGATCTCCCGCAACGTGCAGCAGGCGGCGGAGGGCACCCATCAAGTGTCATCCAACATCACCGACGTGCAGCGCGGTGCGAGCGAGACTGGCTCGGCGTCCTCGCAAGTTCTGTCCGCTGCGCAGATGTTATCCGGTGACAGYAATCGCCTSAAGCTCGAGGTCGGCAAGTTCCTCGACACCGTGCGCGCCGCCTGACCAAAACCGCAGGGAGAGCCTTGCTCCCTGCGCAACTCTCGGAACGCATGAGCGGCGTCGATCACGATGAAAACTCCGTGTTTCTAYGGCAAACGTGGTTAAGGGATGCGGAATGGTTTTGGACGAAGTTCATGGGAATTCAGCCGCTTGAGCGGCAACGTCCATGAAGGGTTCCAGTCATGCATTTTCTCGGCCGCTTCCGCATCCTGAGCAAGATCCTCGGGATCGTCGTCCTGCTGTGCGGGATCGGTGCCGCGATCGCCTGGCTTGGCGTCTCCGCCCTCAGCGATCTCAGCGAAAAGGCCGGCGTGATGTCGACCGCGGCCAAGCGGGCCCTGCTCGCCGCGCGCGCCAACCAGAACGTCATCGCGCTGAACCGCGCTGAGTTCCGCAGTGCGCTCGATCCGCGTGACGACAATCGCCTGGCCGCGCGTGATGTCATCAACGCCCAGCTCAAGCAGTATCAGGAACGTTTCGACGAGGTCAGCCAGACCCCGGACGAGAAAGCCAAGACGCTGCTCCCGGGCGTGCGCGAGGCGTTCTCGGCCTACAAGAGCCAGATGGACACGACGCTTGCGGCCGTCGATGCCGAGAAGTCAGCGAAGCTAAGTGACAGCGCTGACAAGCTGCGCGACACCGCGATGAAGAGCAGGGCCGCTGCGGAGAACCTTCAAGGCAAGATGCGCGAACTCGCCGATCGGCTGAATGCGCGCGTCGAGGAGAAGAGCAAGGAAGCGCGCGAGCAGTATGAATCGACGTCACGCTTCTTGATCATCCTCGCAGGCCTCGGTGTCATCATCGGCGGCGCGTTGGGCTTCATCATCGGTCAGTACGGCATTGCGCGGCCGATCCGCATGATCGTCGGTGTGCTCCAGGAGCTTGCCGCCGGCCGCTATCAGGTCGATATCGCCGGCCTCGATCGCAAGGACGAGGTCGGCGAAGTCGCCAAGACCGCGGAAGTCTTCCGGGAGAACGGCCTTGCCAAGATCCGAATGGAAGCCGAGCAGAAGGAGATTGAGCAGCGCAGCGCGGCGCAGCGCCGCCAGGACATGCTCCGCCTTGCCGATCAGTTCGAAAGCGCCGTCGGCGAGGTGATCGAGACCGTCAGCTCGGCCTCGACCGAACTCGAGGCTTCCGCCACGACGCTGACCTCGACCGCCGAGCATGCGCAGCAGCTCGCGACCGTGGTCGCTTCAGCCTCCGAGGAAGCTTCCACCAACGTGCAGTCGGTGGCCTCAGCGACCGAGGAGCTGTCATCCTCGATCACCGAGATCAGCCGCCAGGTGCAGGAATCGGCGCGCGTCGCCAGCGAGGCGGTCGGCCAGGCCCGCACCACGACCGAGCGTGTCAGCGAACTGTCGAAGGCGGCAACGCGGATCGGCGATGTTGTCGAGCTGATCAACACGATCGCCGGCCAGACCAACCTTCTGGCGCTCAATGCCACGATCGAGGCTGCGCGTGCAGGTGAAGCCGGCCGTGGCTTCGCCGTCGTCGCTTCCGAAGTGAAGGCGCTTGCCGAGCAGACCGCCAAAGCGACCGGAGAGATCGGCCAGCAGATTTCCGGCATCCAGTCCGCTACCCAGGAATCGGTCGGCGCCATCAAGGACATCAGCGACACCATCGAACGGTTGTCGGAGATCTCCTCGGCGATCGCGGCCGCSGTSSAGGAGCAGGGCGCGGCGACGCAGGAAATTTCCCGCAACGTGCAGCAGGCGGCGGAGGGCACCCATCAGGTGTCGTCCAACATCACCGACGTGCAGCGCGGTGCGAGCGAGACCGGCTCGGCGTCCGCGCAGGTGCTCTCGGCGGCACAGTCGCTGTCCGGCGACAGCAATCGCCTGAAGCTCGAGGTCGGCAAATTCCTCACCACGGTGCGCGCCGCCTGAGGGCGCCCGTCCTCACCGGTCACCCGACGGCTGCAACCGCCGCGCGAGGACGCGCGGTGGTTCGCATGCGTTCGCGGCTGGCTGCGCGATCAGAAGAGTTCCACGGTTAACCTTCCGGAAAAGCGACGCAGGCATGATCTCCGCAATATTCCGCGCGCCCTGTCGCCCTCCCTGTATTGCGTATCAATCGTCTCGGAGCACATTCCATGAGTGGCCCTTCCATTCGCCTCACCCATAAGGTCATGGCGATCGGACTGTTCGGACTGTTGGGTCTCGTCGCCTTCGGCGCGATCTACGAGATCGGCAGCCTCTCGCAGGACGCATCCCGCGACATTGCCAACCGCGCACGTGCCATCGCCGACCTGAACAAGCAGCTCTCGATCGAGATGCTGGAGGCCCGTCGCAACGAGAAGAACTTCCAGCAGCGCCGGACCGAGAGCTACGCCAAGGCCCATGCGGAGCTGATCGGGCCGATCAACCGCGATTTCGACGAGGTGGAGCGGCTGATGGCGGCCGGCGGCATGAGTGCGCTGTCTGACCGGATGAAGCAGGCCCAGGACGGCTTCAAGCGTTACGCGTCGGATTTCGCGTCGCTGGTGGCTGCCGAGACCAGGCTCGGCCTGAACGAGACGCTCGGCCTGTCCGGCTCGCTTCGCGCCGCCGTGCACGACATCGAGGCCAAGCTGAAGGAGATCGACGATCCCAGGACGACGACCTGGATGCTGATGATGCGCCGGCACGAGAAGGACTTCATGCTGCGGCGCGACCCCAAATACCTAGCCGAGGTGAAGAAGGCCGCGGTTGAATTCTCCAAGGCGATAGAGGTCGTCGCAATCCCTGCGGCGGCGATGAACGACATCACGGCCAAGCTCCAGAAATACCAGTCCGAGTTCGCTGCCTGGGCCGAGACCGCACAACAAAGTGCGGCTCTCGACGCCGCCATGATGAAGACCTTCCGCGAAATCGAGCCTGTGATGGCCGAGGTGCGGACCACCGTCGATGCCATGTACAGGCAGGCTGACGCGGCCGAGGCGGCGACCCGCGAGGCCGTGCGCTTGTGGATGACCGTCGCCTTCGGCATCACCGTCGTCGTTCTCGCCGTGGTCGGCTTCCTGCTGGGACGCTCGATCTCGACGGCACTCGGTGCCATGGTCGGTGCGATGACCCGGCTTGCGCGCGGCGAGCTCTCGATTTCCGTTCCCGGCGTCGGCCGCAGGGACGAAATCGGTGAGATGGCCGGTGCGGTCGAGGTGTTCAGGACCAACATGACGGAGGCCGAGCGGCTGCGCGCCGAACAGGCCGAAGCGGACGCACGCGGGCGCGAACAGCGCAAGGCCGACATGCAGCGGCTCGCCGACAGGTTCGAAGGAGCAGTCGGCGAGATCATCGAGACCGTGTCGTCGGCGGCAACCGAGCTCGAGGCGTCCTCCAACACGCTGACGCGGGCCGCCGAGCGCGGCAACGGGCTTGCCAGCGCCGTGGCGGCGGCCTCCGAGGAGGCGTCCGCCAATGTGCAGTCGGTGTCCTCCGCGAGCGAGGAGATGACCTCCTCGATCTCCGAGATCAGCCGCCAGGTGCAGGAATCGGCGCGCGTCGCCGACGTGGCGGTCGGGCAGGCCCAGCGCACCAATGCGCGCGTCGGCGAGTTGACGAAGGCCGCCTCCCGCATCGGCGACGTGGTCGAGCTGATCAACACCATCGCCGCCCAGACCAACCTGCTGGCGCTGAACGCGACGATCGAGGCGGCGCGGGCGGGCGAAGCCGGCAAGGGCTTCGCGGTAGTCGCAACCGAAGTGAAGGCGCTCGCCGAGCAGACCGCGAAAGCCACGGGCGAGATCGGCCAGCACATCGGTGCGATCCAGGCCGCGACGKAGGACTCCGTCGGCGCGATCAAGGAGATCGGCGACACCATCGCGCGGATGTCGGAGATCTCGTCGACCATCGCGGCCGCGGTGGAGGAGCAGGGCGCCGCGACGCAGGAGATCTCCCGCAACATCCAGCACGCGGCGCAGGGTACCTCCGAAGTCTCGGCGAATATCGGCGACGTCCAGCGCGGCGCCGGCGAGACCGGAGCCGCCTCGGCGCAGGTGCATTCGGCCGCGCAGTCGCTGTCGCAGGAGAGCAACCGGCTGAAGGGCGAGGTCGCGCGCTTCCTGGAGTCGGTGCGGGCGGCGTGACGGCCTCGTTCGGGCGTTGCGATGCATCAACCGCGTCGCAGCACGGGATATCGGTGCGGGCGCAACAGATGGTTGCGGGAAAAWTAACGACGAGGCGGGGCGGTCCCGTAATTTTACGTAGGTTCCTGTTAACGCCTGCTTGCAATTATAGGTGCAATCTCACGGGATAAGAACCAGYCAGCATTGATGAACTGACTTCCGCCCCGTCGTCCGTCGCGACGATTGCGGCGCGGGTGATTCACGCGTTGCTAGGTATCATCGGGATTTGTCGTGATGTCGAAATTGTCGATCGTCTTCAAGCTTCTGGCCGTGTTGTCGGTCCTCGTGCTGTCACTCGCCGGCGTCGGCGTGACTGCGATAGGCACCATGCAGAACATCAATGCGCATACGGTCGAGATCGCGGAGAGCTGGCTGCCGAGCGTGCGCGCGCTCGGTTCGCTTCGCGCCGACATCAATGAGCTGCGCGTCGCGCTCCGTCTGCACCTGATGCAGGAAACCGCCGAAGGCAAGGACGCGGCCGAGAAGCGCCTCGCCTCGCTGCAGGAGCGCATCGAGAAGACGCGCAAGGTCTACGAGCCGCTGATCACCTCTGCCGAGGAGCGTTCGCTCTACGAGCAGTGGGCCAAGGCATGGGCCGAGTATCTGAACGGCGTGCAGGACGTGATGGCGCTGTCGCGCAAGAGCGTCGGCCGTTTCCCCACCGAGGCCAACGAGCTGTTGCAGACCAAGGTCGCGAAGATGGCGCAGGCGGCCGACCCGCTGCTCCAGAAGGGCATCGAGCTCAACAACCGCGGCGCCGAGCTGGAAACCAAGCAGGCGGCCGACAGCTACGCCACGATCTTCCGCGTGCTGGTCGGCATCATCGTCCTTTCGGTCGTGATCGCAATCTGCGCCGCCTATTATCTGGTGCGCGACGTCTCGCGTGGTATTGCCTCGATCATCAAGCCGATGCAGTCGCTCGGCGAGGGCGACCTTTCGGCCGAGGTGCCGCATCGCGGCGAGAAGACCGAGATCGGCTCGATGGCGGATGCGCTCCAGATCTTCAAGGAAGCGCTGATCGCCAAGAAGGCCGCCGACGAGGCTGCTGCGGCCGACGCCGAAGCCAAGATCGAGCGCGGCCGCCGTGTCGATGCCATTACCCGCAAGTTCGAAGCCATGATCGGCGAAGTCGTCGGCACCGTCTCCTCGGCCTCGACCGAGCTCGAGGCGTCGGCATCGACGCTGACGAGCACCGCGCGGCGCGGGCAGGAGCTCGCGACCGTGGTCGCGGCAGCCTCCGAGGAAGCCTCCACCAACGTCCAGGCCGTGGCCTCGGCCTCCGAGGAGCTGTCGTCCTCCATCACCGAGATCAGCCGCCGCGTGCAGGATTCGGCGCGGATGGCCGCTGAAGCCGTCGAGCAGGCGGCGCGGACCAACGAGCGCGTCAACGCGCTGTCGCAGGCCGCCTCCCGCATCGGCGACGTCGTCGAGCTCATCAACACGATCGCAGGCCAGACCAATTTGCTGGCGCTGAACGCGACCATCGAGGCGGCGCGCGCGGGCGAAGCCGGCCGCGGCTTCGCGGTCGTCGCTTCCGAGGTCAAGGCATTGGCCGAGCAGACCGCGAAGGCGACCGGCGAGATCGGGGCGCAGGTTTCGGGCATCCAGGCTGCAACGCAGGAATCCGTCAGCGCCATCCAGGAGATCGGCGGCACCATCGAGCGGCTGTCCGAAGTGTCCGCGGCGATTGCCGCCGCCGTCGAGGAGCAGGGCGCGGCCACGCAGGAGATCTCGCGCAACGTCCAGCAGGCCTCGGTCGGCACGCAGGAGGTCTCGGCGAACATCACCGACGTACAGCGCGGTGCGATCGAGACCGGCGAGGCTTCGTCCGAGGTGCTGTCGGCGGCGAAATCGCTGGCGACCGACAGCACGCGCCTCAAGGTCGAGGTCGCGCAGTTCCTGGATTCGGTCCGCGCGGCCTGATCTTCAACTTCCCGTCTGTGGAGCCGGCGGCGGGGCCTGCCGCCGGAACAGGATGCGCTGGTAGAGCCATCCGATGGCGACCAGCACGACGCCGAGGCAYATGAACGACAGCGCGCGGTAGACGCCTGTCAGCGTCGACATGTCGATGACGAAGGCCTTCAGGATCGTCAGCGCGATGACGGCGGCGGACGCAAGTCGCGCGCGCTCCGAGTTGACGAGGATGCCGACGCCGAGCAGCACCACGCCGAAGGCGAGCCAGCCGATCGAGTAGCTATATTGCTCGGCCCCCGTCGTCTCGCCGCTGGACAGGATCGGGCCGTGATAGAAGCGGCGGATCTCCAGCGTGACATAGGCGAGCGCGAACACGAGCGCGCCGCCCGCGATGGTGTTGGCATAGGCTTTGCCGCGCTCGCGGACCACCGCATAGGACAGCAACAGCATCAGCACCGCCGGCAGCGCATAGCCGAGCAGCAGCAGGTTGAATACGGCGCCGCCGACGTCGATGCGCCACAGCAGCGGGTTCTCCAGGATCAGCAGGCCGAATACGCTGACGAGCCCGCCGATCGCCGTCAGAACGACCGCGCCGACATTGTGCACGATGCTGCGGCTGCGCAGCCGCAGGCGTTCCAGCCCGATCGCCATGGCGAACGCGATGCAGACTTGCAGCGCGCATTCGAGCAGCAACGGCGCAGACGTCATCTGGCCTCCAGTCGCAAAGTGCCGGATCTCCATGAAGGCAAGCAGCGCAGTGAACAGGATCGCGGCGGCTTCCACCATGYGCAGCGGCGCATCGTCGCCGCGGCGGCGCAGGAAGATGCTCGCCGCCCAGAACGACGCCGCAGGCAGGCCGTAGCCCCACAGCAGCCAATTGAAGATAGGCGTCGTGCCGACGGCATCGCCGACGATGCGCGGATCATAGACGATGCGCGCGGTGACGATCGCGGCGAAAATGGCCGCGAGCCGACGCAGGACCGGGATCGGGCGCTGCAGCGAGATCCAGCCGGTGCCAAGCGACATCAGCGCCAGTGCAATCGTGAGCCAGCCCTTCTCCAGCGCGAAGGTCAGCGCCAGCGCCAGCGCGCCGAGCGTGCCGGTCGCGAACAGTGCAGTGGAGGTCGCACCCCCCGGTCGATCTTCACGGCGCGCGAGGGCTTCGGTGGCGGCGCCAAAGGCCGCGGCAAGCAGCACCGCGAGGATCGCGAACGGGATCGAGCGATCGAGATGGGCAATGCGCGCATAGAGCGCAACGAGGATCGCAATTGGGGTGGCGACACCCGCCGCCGACCACACCACCGGAATGATCACCGAACTGGAACGGCCCTGGGCGAGGAAGCCGGCGACGCCGAAGCCAGCGGCAAAGATCGCGGCCATCACCAGATGCAGCGTCACGGAGCTGTCGGTCGCGGCCGGTCCGATGCCGGAGATCGGGCCGCCCGGCAGCACCAGCATGTCCGGATTGGCGCGCACCGCCCACTCGGCGAAGACGATGAAGACGGTTGCAGCAGCCGCGCCGAGCGCGCCGGTCGCCGCCGGCGCGCGCCAGGCGACGAACAGCGTCGCGCCGACGAGAAGCGTGAACGCGATCAACGCAAGATCCGCATGCGCGCTCGACAGCACGATCAGCATGGCACCGAACAGATAGGCGCCGAGCGAGCTCGACGACACCGGCTCGATCTCGCCGTCCTCGATGGTCGGACCGAACATGAAGCCGCAGACGACGAGCAGCGCTGCAAGCACGAAGCCCGCGATGGCATGGAAGGCGTGCGGCGCGACCTGCACGTCACTGGTGTCCAGACCCGGGAAGATCCAGAGCACGGCGAAGGCGATCGTGGTCACCGCAAGCCAGCGCCACAGCCGGATGCGGGCAAGGCCGAAGCTCGCGGCGGTGACGATCGCAAGATAGATGTAGAGCGCCCAATAGTCCGGCTTGCCGCTGGAGACGAGGAGCGGGGTCACGAACGCACCGACCACGCCGAGGCCCGCAAGCGCGGGCCCGTGCAGCAGTGCGGCGGCAAGCGTACCGAGTGCGACGAGGCCGAGCAGCACGAAGGCGGTCGCGGGCACGAGGAAGCCGTAGAGCGCGTAGGCGGCATAGATGGTCGCGAACGCCACGGCTGTGCCGGCCGCGGTGAGGATCGCGGGAATGTTGGCGATCGGCAGCGCCGCGATGTTGGAGATGCTCTCCTTGCGCCGCGACCATTCGCCGGCGCCCAGCAGCGCCAGCGCGAACAGGCCGCCGAGGAACACGCGCACGCCGGGACCGACGAGGCCGGCCTCGATCGAATAACGCACCATGAAGAAGCCGCCGAGCGCGAGCGCAAGGCCGCCGATCCACACCACCCAGCGGGTGCCGAGCCGTTCCTCGAAGCCGGGCGCCGACGCCGGCGCAGGCAGCGGAGGCGGCGCATCGGCCCCGGTGTCCGCTTCGATCGGTGGCGGCGAAGCCTCTTCGGTGACGAGCGGCGGCGGCGCCTCGGCTTCGGGCGCAAGCGGCGGTGGCTCGKCCKGAGTTGTTACGGGTGCTTCAGCCTGCACCGGTGTGGTCATCAGCGGCGGCGGCTGCACCCGCCGTTGCGCGTAAACC
>NZ_JBFUES010000141.1:0-11037 GCF_056403875.1 Bradyrhizobium sp. P2_E8 | reverse complement strand
GTCCTGGGCCTCGCTCGCCCATACCGGGCCGATCACGCGCACGGTTGCGGATGCCGCGCTGACGCTGGAGATCATCGCTGCTTACGATCTGCGCGACCCCGCGAGCCTGCCGGTGTCGCCGCGGCGCTTCGATACCAACGCCGCGCCGTTGAACGGCATTCGCATCGGCGCCAGTGTCGATCTCGGCTATGCCGCGGTCAGCCCCGACGTGCGCGCAGCGTTCAACAAGGCGATCGCCATTCTCGATTCCTGCGGTGCGCAGGTCACCATGGATGGTCCGGGCCTCGATCCCGACATTCTGGAACACACGCTGAAGCCGATCGCGTTTACCGAGCAGGCGGCTGCGGTTGCGACCAAGACCACGGCCGATCTTGCCAGCTCCGAAGCCGATTATCGCGACGTTGTCAGCGCCGGCCGGCATTACAGCGGCACGGACTATATCGAGGCCGGCTACCGTCGTGGCCAGGCGCGTGGTGCTTTCGTAAAGCTGTTCGAGCGCATCGATGCACTGGTGACACCGACGGTCGCGGTAACCGCGTTCGAGGCCGGCCAGATCGGTGTCGGCACGATCGACGGCAGCGAGGTCGATCCGCATCTCGGTTGGTCGCCCTTCACCTGGCCGATCAATCTCGCCGGGCTTCCGGCCGCGACGCTGCCCTGCGGCTTCGACCGCGACGGGCTGCCGATCGGCCTTCAGATCGTGGCGCCGTGGCTCGACGAGCCCACGATCTTCAAGATCGCGGCGGCGTTCGAGCAGGCGCAGCCTTGGGCAAAATTCTGGCCGTCGCTGGCGCTCCGCGAGCAGAGCCTGGTGCACGTCAAGGCGTGAGGAGCCTTGCGACCATCTACGCAGCCGATTCTATGTTCACCAAAACGTCTCCGGCGATGATTTCGGGATCCCCAAGATCAAGGTCGTGCAAGCTTGCTTGAACGAACTCCATCACCTTGCCGTTCGCCGCATTGGCGCTTTCGCGGTCCTCGAATATCATCACGGCGACACCGACGCCCCCGCCCCCATCCAGCACATAATAAGATTTGAAGCCGCGCGAATCCCTCAGGATCTGACCGACGCCGCTTTTGGCGCGGCGGGCAGCATCCGCGACCGAACGAATCCTGGTGTACTTTCGAATGATTATGAACATCGGGCCACCTTTGCGTCTCGGTTTCCGCCCGACGCATCAAAGCATACCGAGCCGCTGCTGGACTAGGGCCTACTTGTGAAATGGGAGCGGAGGTCAACGCAGGCGCTGAGCAATGTCCGTCCTGCCGCATGATGGATTGGATGCGGTTGAGGTCGGCTTCGGGGTATTTTTGACTACCTCTGCGATACACTTCAGGAAAGCTCAATCGGCGCACCGCGGCCGCTGAGCTCTTCGTCGAGGCGCAGATAGTGCGCGAGATAGTCGTGCAAGGCGGTCGCCGCCTTCGAGGTGGCGCCGCTCGACTTGTAGAGCAGCAGCTCGATCTTCGGCAGCGGCGGCAGGCCCTCGTTGGGGCCGATCTCGCGCATTGCCGGCACCAGCGCGCTGCGGCCGAGCACGGTGACGGCCATGCCGGCGAACGCTGCCGCCTGAAGGCCGCCGACGCTTTCGCTGACGCAGGCGATACGCCAGCGCAAATTCGCGCGCTCCAGCGTGTCGATGGCGTAGTCGCGATAGATGTTGCCTGGCGGCAAAAGCGCCAGCGGAATCGGGCGTTCCTGGTGTGCGGCGGATTGCTCACCCGTCATCCAGACCAGTTGCTCGCGCCGCACCACCTGGCCGCCGGTGAAATCGTTCATGCGGGTGACCAGCGCAATGTCGACATCGCCGCGCTTGACGAGCCCGACCAGCGGTGTCGACAGCGCGCAATTGAGCTCGACCTGCACACGCGGGAAGGACTTTCGGAACACGCTGAGGATCGAGGGCAGCATGAACGCCGCATAGAGGTCGGGCGTGCCGAGCACCACCTGGCCTTCGATCTCCTGCGACGCCAGCTGCGAAATCAATTCGTCATGCAACCTCAGGATGGATTTGGCGTAGATGAGAACCGTTGTGCCGTCGTCGGTCAGCGTCAGCCGGCGGCCGGCATGCTCGAACAGCTGCTTGCCGGTCAATTCCTCCAGCCGCTGCAATTGCAGGGTGATCGCCGGCTGGGTGCGGCCCAGCCGTCGCGCGGTCTCGGTGATGCTGCCGGTCTCGACCACGGAGATCAGCGACCGGAGCATGCGGATATCGAGACTGATGAGGTTCATGTGGCATCCATGTCGCCCAGATTTTATGCAAGTTCCATGCTAGCAGATTGCGCCAGCCGGCTTGGGGTCCAGGCGGCGCGCACGGCTAGGTCTCATCAATGAGACGATGTCACGTCACGCTCGTCCAGCGTTGCTGGCATACTGAATATCGACTAATCAGCCGGATCGGCGCGCATGAACGCCGACCCGCGAAGAAAAGGGAGCATAAAAGATGAAAAAGACCACGCGCCGGGATCTGCTCGCAACGGCCGCCGCAGTCACCGCCGCCTCCATCGCGGAAGTTGCGCCGGCCGCAGCGCAGGCCGGACCGAAGCCGATCTTCCCGGTGCCGATGGTCGCGATCCCGATCGTCGGCGAGACCCAAGTATTCCAGGTTCGCCGCATCTATTGCATCGGGCGCAACTATGCGGCGCATGCGATCGAGCGCGGCTCGGATCCGAACCGCGAGCCGCCGTTCTTCTTCCAGAAGCCGACGGACGCGATCCAGAACGTCGCGGTCGGCGAGGTCGCCGACCATCCCTATCCGTCGCTGACCAAGAATTATCATCACGAGGTCGAGCTGGTTGCCGCGCTGAAATCCGGCGGCACCAACATCCCGGCCGAGAAGGCGCTCGACCACGTCTATGGCTACGCGCTCGGCCTCGACATGACCCGGCGCGATCTCCAGAACGGCATGGCCGCGGAGAAGAAGCCCTGGGAGATCGGCAAGAGTTTTGACCACGCCGCGGTGATCGGCCCGATCCACCCCGTGAGCAAGACCGGCCATTTCGAGAAGGGCGCGATCTCGCTCGCAATCAACGGCACCGTGAAGCAGAGCTCGGATCTCAGCAAGATGATCTGGAGCGTCGCCGAGCAGATCGCAAAGCTCTCGGAAGCGTTCGAGTTGAAGGCCGGCGACATCATCTATTCCGGCACGCCGGAAAATGTCGGTCCAGTGGTGAAGGGCGACGTGCTGCTGTGCAAGCTCGAAGGCTTGCCGGACATGTCGATCAAGATCGTCTGATTGTCTTCGCCTCTACCCGCATGCGGGGAGAGGCCGGATTGCACCGTCAGATGCAATCCGGGTGAGGGGTTACCAGCGACAAGGTCGCGCCGTAGTTGCGCCGCGCGACCTCCGCTGGAACCGCGGTTTGAAGGCGAGGCCTTTGAATCGCCGGAGTTCCATCGGCGATTGCCCCGTGTTCGGCAACGAACAAACGTCCTGCAGCCATATTTCAGTAAGAGTGATCTCCCATGAGGGAGGCGCTCCGATGAACAAAGCTTTGATCACTGCCGTCGTGCTGCTGGCTGGCGTGCCTGCAAGCGCCGCCGCGCAAGAGCGCGCCGGTGCTGCGGCGCTGGGAGCCGTCTCAGGCGCGGTCGTGCTGGGGCCGATCGGTGCCGTCGCAGGCGCGGCGATCGGTTATACCGCCGGACCTGCAATCGCCCGGTCCTGGGGCGTGAGAGATTCACGCTCGGCGAGGCATCGGCAGCCGCCGCGCCGCGAGGCGTATCGCGCAGCCGCCACCGGTGCTCCGCCGCGCGCACGTGAGGCGATGAATGCCAACGGCCAAATGCGAGCTGCCGGCAATCCGCCGGCTCAGGCCGCGCCTGCGGCGCAGCCTGTTGAAGCGGCTCCGGCTGCTGCGCCGGCGCAGACTTCGGCGCCGCCCATTCAGGGATTCGAATGAAGCTTCGGCTTCAGGCCGCGGTGGTCTTCGGCCGCAGCCGATCGACCGTCCGCGCGATCAGCGCTGCCACGTCGGCGACTTTCGGCCCGATCCGGAACTCCGGCCCTGCGACGACGACGGAAAGCCTGCGGTCGCCGATCGGCAGTGGAATCGCAGCACCCGCGAGGTCGCGGCTGTAGTCGCCGAAGCTCTGGCAGTAGCCGCGCTCGATCGAGATGCGCAGCTCGGCTTCCACCGCCTCGACGCTGATCGGCGTCGACGGGCCGTACTGCTTGAACTCGATCTTGCGATAGACGGAGTCGCGCTCCTCCTGCGAATATTGCAGCAGCAGCGCGCGGCCGCTCGCGGCCGCGTGGATCGGCACGCGATGGCCGATGGTGGCGAAATAGCGGATCGCGGCCTGGGACTCGACGACGTCGATGAATACCGCCAWCACGCCCGCAGGCGCCACGATCGACGCAGTCTCACCGGTCTCGGCCGAGAGGTCGGCAATCAATGTGTGCGTCCATGGCGGCAGCGGCTCGACCTCCGAGATCATCCGCGCCATCGCCAGCCAGCGCGGGGTCGGATAGAAGCCGGCGCGCGGCCGCGGCTCATAGAGATAGCCCTTCTCCGACAGCGTCGCGAGCAGGTTGAAGGTCGACGAGCGCGGCCAGCCGAAATGATCGGCGATCTCCGCAAGCGTCGCCGGCTTCCTCACTTGCGCGAAGAATTCCATGATCTCCAGGACGTTTGCGGCTTGGCGAACGATCATGACCCGGTCCCGTCTGTCGCGACGCGTTGCCCTTGATCTACGGCTGGCCGAGGATCTTCTTCGCCGCGCGAAGATGCGGCTTGTCGATCATCTGGCCGTCGAGGCGCAGCGTGCCGGAATCGGGATTGCTCGCGAACGCCGCGATCACCTTCTCCGCCCAGATACGCTCGGGTTCCGTCGGCTCGAACGCCGCGTTGACGACATCGACATGCTTGGGGTGAATCAGCGCCTTCGCCGAAAACCCGTCGCGCCGTGCGGCACGCGTTTCCTGCTCGAGGCCGGCCAAATTGTCGATGTCGGTGTAGACGGTGTCGATCGGCGCGACCTCGGCCGCGGCGGCTGCCATCAGGCAGAGATCGCGCGCGAGGCGATAGGGACTATGGAACACGCCGCCCGAGGACTTCTCTGTGGCACCCAAAGAGGCGGAAAGATCCTCCGCGCCCCACATCAGGCCGGCGAGGCGAGGGGAGCAGCCCTTGTAGCTGCCGAGCCCGAAGATCGAGCCGGCGGTCTCCGTCGCGACGCAGACGATGCGGGTTGCGCCGACCGTGATGCCGGCCGCAGCTTCCAATGCTTCGAGCCAGGTCGCGATCTGCCGCACGTCGTCGCCRCCTTGCGATTTCGGAAGCACGATGCCGTCGGGCCTGCCCGGCATCACCGCGGCGAGATCGGCGAGCGTCATGCCGGTCTCGAGCGCGTTGACGCGGACATAGAGCTGATGCGGCTTGCTGCGCGCCTTCAGCATCGCGAGCGTCAACCCGCGCGCCTCCGCCTTCTTCTCGGTGACGACGGAATCCTCGAGATCGATGATCAGCGCGTCGGCCTTGCCTTCGCTCGCCTTCTCGAATTTGCGCGGGGAATCCCCCGGCACGAACAGCATCGAACGCATCAGACCGGCCTCTTGTGCATCATCGCCATGCGGCGGCGAACTCGTCGTTCCCATACATTATTCAAAATCTTGACAGATAAATTCACATATATGTACGTTTAGCTCAAGCAGGAAATGGGTGCGAGGATCCAGCTGCCAAAGCTGTGGCGCCTGCTTTGCCACGCGTCAGGGAGAGACGAATTGAACAAGAAGCTCACCTGTTATCCGCACCAGCAGATCGGCAAAACCGCTGAGGCTGGGCGCGCTCAACACCGCGCCGGCCCGCGTGGCCGTGCCGGACGCCTATGAATCGCTCTCGCGTGCTTCGACCAGATCTGGTCCGGCGTGATCAAGATCGTTACGGCCGAGGTCGGCACGATCGCGCCGCCAGCTAAGGAGATCAACGACATGGATTTCGCGCTCACCGATCAGCAGGAAGCCATTCGCGACGCCATCGCCAAGATCTGTGAAGACTTTCCCGATGCCTACTGGCTGAAGAAGGACCACGACGGCGGCTTCCCGCACGATTTCCACAAGGCGCTGGCCGACGCCGGCTGGCTCGGCATCTGTGTGCCGGAGGCCTATGGCGGCTCGGGGCTCGGCATCACCGAAGCCGCCATCATGATGCGCACCATCGCCGAATCCGGCGCCGGCATGTCGGGCGCCTCCGCGGTGCACATCAACGTGTTCGGACTCAATCCCGTCGTCGTGTTCGGCACCGAGGAGCAGCGCAAGCGCATGCTGCCCCCGATGGTCGAGGGCCGGGAGAAAGCATGCTTCGCCGTCACCGAGCCCAATACCGGTCTCAACACCACCCAGCTCAAGACCCGCGCGGTCGCCAAGAACGACCGCTACATCGTCAACGGCCAGAAGGTGTGGATCTCGACCGCCCAGGTCGCGCACAAGATATTGCTGCTGGCGCGCACCACGCCGCTCGAGGAGGTGCGCTCGCCCACCCACGGCCTCAGCCTGTTCTACACCGACTTCGACCGCAAGAAGATCAAGGTCCACGAGATCGAGAAGATGGGCCGCAAGGTCGTCGATTCCAACGAGCTGTTCTTCGAGGATTTCGAGATCCCGATGGAGGACCGCATCGGCGAAGAGGGCAAGGGCTTCCAGTACATCCTCGAGGGCATGAATCCCGAGCGCATCCTGATCGCGGCGGAAGCGGTCGGCCTCGGCAAGCTCGCGCTGGCGCGCGCGACCGAATACGCCAAGACCCGCGTCGTCTTCAATCGCCCGATCGGCAAGAATCAAGGCATCCAGCATCCGCTCGCGGTGAACTGGGTCGAGCTCGAGGCGGCCTGGTTGATGGTGATGTCGGCAGCCTGGCAATACGACAAGGGCATGCCCTGCGGCGCTGCGGCCAATGCTGCAAAGTATCTGGCGGGCGAGGCCGGCTTCTCGGCCTGCGAGCAGGCCGTGATGACCCATGGCGGTTTCGGCTACGCCAAGGAGTTCCACGTCGAGCGTTATCTGCGTGAAGTCCTGATCCCGCGCATCGCGCCGGTCAGCCCGCAGCTTGCGCTCAGCTTCATCGCGGAAAAGGTGCTGGGGATGGCGAAGTCGTACTAGGCTGAAGCGAGGGCCATTTGCCGCGACGCTGTCGGATGACATCCCTGGCGTCGACGTCACCGCACAGCTCTCGACCTACCAGGCGCAGCTCACCGCGTCCTATTCGGCGATGCCCTGGATTCCTCAGCATGAATCTCGCGAGCTATCTTAACGAGGCGGAGCCTGTTCGGCAGCGATCCGGTCCATCGCCATGGCGCGGAGTCTTGCGCGCTGGATTTTCACGCCATTGGCGCTGTCGGTGACGGGRAAGGCGTCCACGACATAGATCCGCGCCGGGACCTTGTAACTAGCCAAGCGCTCGCGCAAGCGCGTGGTCAGCGCCTCCTGCCGAAGCGGCGTACCGGCTGGAATCACGAAGGCGACGCAGCGGGCGTTTCCCTTCAGATCGACCGCGACGACCTGGGCATCGGCAACACCTGTGCAGGCCTTGAGCTCGTCCTCGATCTCGCCGGGCGCGACAAGGAAGCCACCGAGCCGCATGGCGTCGCCGGCGCGGGTCTCGTAGACGAAGGAGCCGTCGCCGCGCAGACGGCCGATATCGCCGGTGCGGAAGAAGCCGTCCGCGGTGATCGCATCGCGCGTCGCGTCGGGATTGTTGAAGTAGCCGAGGAAGCGTGACGGTGCACTGATCTCGATCTCGCCGGAGACGTCGGGGGCCGCGAGTTCGCCGGTCTCGGTGTCGCGCACGCGGACCTTGGCTTGCGGCGACATCGGCCAGCCGCCGCCCTCGATCCGGTCGGTGAAGGCGTCGCTTGCGCGGCCGATCGAGAACAGGGCTTGCACCTCGCTCGAACCGTAGAGGCCGTAGAGCGGCATGCTGCGCGCTTCGGTCTCCGCGGCAAGCTCGCGCCAGCCGGGCTGGAACGCGGCGAAGCCGAACACCTCGGCACGGGAGAAGGGATGGGCCAGGTCGGTGAGGGCGAGGATGCGGCGAAACATCTCGTCGGAGCCGAAGGCGTGCGTGATCTCATGGTCGCCGAGGATCTTCAGCGCCGGCGCGGCTTCGAAGGCGTCGAGCACGTGAATGGTCGCGCCCGCTGCGATGAAGCCGAGCAGGCTCGTCATGCCGAAGGTGCCGCAGAACGGCAGCATGGCCAGCAGCGCATGACGTTGCGGCGAGAGCTTGAGCGCTGCGGCGATGGAGGCGGCGTGCGCGGCCAGCGTTCGCTGCGAATGCGCGACCAGCTTTGGCCCCCTGGTCGTGCCTGACGTGGTGTAGAGCAGCACCGGCAGGTCGACGTCATCCTGGGCGGGCGGGGCCGGCGGATAGGACTTGTCGAACGCATCGAACCGCACACAGGGCCAGTGCGCCGGGATCGCGTCCGCGCCGACCACCGCAAGCTGTCGCAGCGCGGGCACCTCATCCTTGGCGATATCGGCGAGGATGGCGGCAAAGTCGATCGAGCGGAACGCGGCCTCGACCACCATCAGCTTCGCACCGGACAAGCGGAGCAGATGGGCGACCTCTGCGTTGCGGTAGCGCGTATTGACGGCGGCGACGATCGCGCCGAGGCGGGCGGCGGCAAACTGCAGCGCGACCCATTCGATCCGGTTGACCAGCCAGACCGCGACGACGTCGCCCTTGCTTACACCTTGGGCCGCAAGCCAGGCGGCGGTCTGCTCGATCTTCTCCGAGAATTCCGCGCGCGAGACCGGCGTGCCGTCGAACACGAAGGCGGGATCGGCGAAGGTCTCGATCCGGGTCAGCGATTGTAGGGAAAAATCTCTGGGGCTCATGCGCCCCGGAGTAACCCGATCGCGCAAAACTGTCTACTTGGTGCCGAACATCCGGTCGCCGGCATCGCCCAGGCCCGGCACGATATAGYCGTGATCGTTGAGCCGCTCGTCGATCGCAGCGGTCCAGATCGGCACGTCGGGATGTTCGCTCTGGAACTGCGCGATGCCCTCGGGCGCGGCCAGAAGGCAGACGAAACGGATGTCGCGGGCACCGCGGTTCTTGAGCAGGGTCGCGCCGGCGCAGGCCGAGTTGCCGGTCGCCAGCATCGGGTCCATCAGGATCACGGTGCGGTCGGACAGGTCCTGCGGCGCCTTGAAGTAATATTCCACGGCCTGCAATGTTTCGGGGTCGCGGTAGAGCCCGATATGGGCGATGCGCGCCGACGGCATCAGCGCCAGCATGCCGTCGAGGAAGCCGACGCCGGCGCGCAGGATCGGCGCCAGCGTGAGCTTCTTGCCGGCGATCTTCGGCGCCTGCATCGATGCGATCGGCGTCTCGATCTCGACCAGCTCCAGCGGCAGGTCGCGCGTTACCTCGTAGCCGAGCAGCATCCCGATCTCGTTCAGGATCTCGCGAAAGCTCTTGGTCGAGCGGTCCTTCTCCCGCATCAGGGAGAGCTTGTGCTGGACCAGAGGGTGGGCGACGACATTGACGCTGCTTGTGCTCATGAAACCGATCTACACGGTTCCGTGAAATTGCGCCAGATCGGCCGGGTATTTTCCGCGGGATACCTGGCCTCAAGCCGGCATCGCGACCTCTTTGCGGGCACGGCTGCTTGCCTCGCAGGCAGCCATGGTCAATTCACGCTCAGCGGCCGGCCGATCGAGGTCACCGCGGCGGAACTGGCGCGCCTGATCGAGGCGGAAGCGGAGAGGTGAGGGCTAGACGCCGAGCCCCCGCGCGACGAGCGTGATCACGATCGTCAGGATCGCGCCCCAGACCAGGCTCAGCGTCATGGTCAGGATCGTCGTGGTGACCGCGTGCTCGAGATTTCCCTTGAGGAGCTGCACGCTATTTGTCCGGGGCGGGCGCAGCGCCGATGCGCATGCCGAGCAGCAATGCCCCCATCAACGCAACCAGGATCGCGATCTTGAACTCGATCATGTCCGCTGCCTCGCTACGACGCGCGAAAGAAGCCGCTTGGCTCCTTCCACCAGCACGATCAGGGCATTGCCGCGGTTCTCGATGTCGAGCTCGAAGGTCTCGGCAGGAAACACCAGCGCGCACCGCGCCGGCGCGCTCTGACGGTTGGCGAAATCCACTGCCGAGCTCTTGAACAGGAACAGGCCGCCGATGCGTCCGCGTGCCTCGCGCGCGACCCAGAGCCCGGCCTTGTTGCGACCGATGAAGAAGGCCGGAATCGAGGCGCTGACGACGTCCGGATCGAGCGGCCTGAGTGCCGTGGCAGGATTGCTTCCGTCCGCCGATGTTGGTCGGCGATGAAGGGCTTGAAGGGCGATTGCGGCCATGGCGGCCTCCTCACACATCTGCAAGGTCATGATGTCCGCCCCGCCGGTCAGGCGTGGAGATGCCAGACATAGATCGCGGTCTTCAGCGCGATGAGCGCAGTGAGCACGCTGCCCATCGAAAGCACCGTCAGTGCGCGCAGGGCGAAGCGCTTGAGCTGGGCCTTGCGCTCCTTCGTAATCCGCAGCCGTTCGGTTCCATCAAAGGACCGATCAAGGCTATGTGTCAGCATCGACATCCTGGAGTCCTTGCCTGTGGTGCGGCGAGACGGCCGCTCCAATCTGTCTTCCATGATGGCCATCGCTGGGTAGGATTTCGAGATGAGCGTCGAGGCCGTCGCATAGGAATGTCATAAAGACGCCGGTCGTGCCGGCAGTCCTTTGAAGAGGCCAGGGCCGCGTTTCGGTCGAGGTTTGGACCGGACAGGCTTCGAACGCGCGAGCCCGACGGCAGCGGCGAAAGCGAGCCGCAGCCGCGGTTGGTCGACTTGCTTGCAGAAGCAGTCCAAAGTCGCCTCGGCGTCTTGTTGCTGGCCGTCGATGGCCGCGCAGAGCCTGGAGGTGGTTCGGCGGAAGAAGTGCAGCGAGTCCTCGCCGCTGCGCCGGCCGCCGAGACGATCAAGTTCGGTTGCGAGAGCCGCGACATTGAGCCTGTCAGAATCCCTCAGCGTCACCGMAAAGCGCAGCACTGCCAGCTGCCAGGCGCAGAGCAGCCTGTGATGGTCTTCGACTG
>NZ_JBFUES010000140.1:0-11097 GCF_056403875.1 Bradyrhizobium sp. P2_E8 | reverse complement strand
GCGCAAGAGATGGCGACGACCATGACCGACCGCGACGTCCTGATCGCGATCGCATTTCGACATTATGCAAAAGAAGTCGTCGTCATATCCGAGGTGGCCGTAACCAACGGAACGTACATCATAGCCATTACGGACAGCCAATTATCGCCGCTTGCGAAGGACGCGCGGACACTCTTCACGATTCCGGAGGACGAATATCTGTTCTCCAGGTCGCTCGCGGCACCGATGTGCTTGGTCCAGTGCATTGCGATGGCTACAGCTGCCCTGCTTCAGCCGGGCCAGGACTCGACGCCACGAATTCCGACGGTGACCGAAATGGCGCGCAACCGAACTGTCGCGCAAACACGACAGCAAAGGCGTTCATCCAAGCGATGATATTGAGCGATCCGACTTTTGGCAATTTATCTTGCTAAAAGTACGAAATAACAATAAATATTGCTGAAACCGAATATGCACCATCGAAGGTGATCGAGAATTTCGGGAGGAACGCGCATGCCGACGGTTCGCTGCACCATGGCGCAGGCCTTGGTTCGCCATCTGTGCAATCAGTTTACGATCATTGATGGCAGAAAGGAGATGCTGTTTCCCGGCGTCTTTGCCATTTTTGGTCATGGCAACGTCACCTGCCTGTCGGAAGCCTTGGAAGCCGTAAAAGACACCCTACCGACCTGGCGTGGTCAGAATGAGCAGTCGATGGCGCTGGCTGCCATAGGCTTTGCCAAGGCCAAGCGCCGCCGCCAGATCATGGTGGCCACCTCCTCTATCGGTCCCGGCGCACTGAACATGGTGACTGCCGCCGGTGTTGCCCATTCCAACCGCCTGCCGGTCTTGCTGCTCTCCGGTGATACATTCGTCAATCGCCGCCCCGATCCGGTCATGCAACAGGTCGAGCACTTCGGTGACCCTTCGACCAACGTCAATGACGCCTTCCGTGCCGTGACGCGCTATTGGGATCGCATTACCCACCCGGAACAGATCATCTCGTCGCTGCCGCAGGCTGTCGCTGTCCTGCTCGATCCGGCGGATTGCGGCCCAGCTTTCATCGCGCTGCCGCAGGACGTACAGGAGATGGCCTGGGACTATCCGGAAGCCTTTTTCAAACCGACCGTCCATGCCATTCCGCGTCCGCGCGCCGACAAGGATCGTCTGGCTCAGGCGCTCGAAATTCTCAAAAGCGCCAAGCGACCGCTGATCATTTCAGGCGGAGGCGTACGCTACTCCGGCGCCGAAGACGTTCTCGGCGCATTTGCAACGGAGCACGGCATTCCGGTTACCGAAACCATCGCGGGCAAAGGTGCGTTCACGCACCATCACCCAGCTCATGTCGGTCCGATTGGCATCGTCGGCTCAACCTCGGCCAATGCTCTGGCGGCTGAGGCCGATGTCATTCTGGCTATCGGCACCCGCTTGATGGATTTTACCACGGGATCATGGACGTGCTTCGCGCCGGACGCGAAATTCATCTCGATCAACGCCGCGCGCTTCGACGCAACCAAGCACCAGGCCCTCGCGGTCATCGGCGACGCGCGCGAAACCCTTGCCGAACTGGCAGCCTCCCTCAAAGGATGGAAGTCAGACGCCAAATGGACAAATCACGGCGAATCCGAGTTCGCCAAATGGAACGCCGCGCTCGATTCCTACCAAAAGCCCACCAACGAACCCGTTCCGACCTATGCGCAGGTGGTTGGTGTCGTCAGTTCGCATGCCGGCGAGCGCGACTATCTCATTGCCGCCGCCGGGGGCCTGCCCGGCGAAGTCATGAAGAACTGGCGCGTCAAACAGCCCAATACTTTCGACTGCGAGTTCGGCTTCTCCTGTATGGGCTATGAAATTGCCGCCGGATGGGGGGCGGCCATGGCTGACCCAACCCGCGTTCCGATCGTCATGGTGGGTGACGGCACCTATATGATGATGAATTCGGATATCTATTCAACCGTCCTCAGCGGCCACAAGATCATCGTGATCGTTTGCGACAACGGCGGTTATGCCGTGATCAATCGCCTGCAGAACGGCAAGGGCGGCGCGAGCTTCAACAACCTGATCAAGGATTGCCGCGTCACGCAACCGTTCTCCGTGGACTTTGCCAAGCACGCCGAATCCATGGGGGCGCTCGCACGAAAGGTCGAAAGCCTCGCAGATCTCGGTGCGGCGATGGACTGGGCCATGAGCACCGACCGTACCACGGTCTTGACCATCGTCTCCGACGCTTTCACCTGGACACCTGGCGATGCCTGGTGGGATGTCGGCGTGCCGCAAGTCAGCGCTCGCAAGAGTGTTCTCGAAGCCTCAAAAGACCAACTCGAGGGCAGAAGGAAACAGCGTGTCGGCGTTTAACACCGTTGCATGCGCATAGGCAGCGACATTCCTCGGAGATTCTTATGAAGGCGAAATTGGGCATCGCACCGATCGCATGGTGGAATGACGACCTTGAGGAACTGAGCGACGACGTATCGCTCGAAGAATGTTTGCGTCAAGCGGGCGTGGCCGGCTTCACTGGTATGGAGACCGGGCGCCGTTTTCCGATGGATGCAGCAGTGCTCGGCCCGATCCTGAAAACCCACAAAATGAGCGTCTGCGGCGGCTGGTTCTCCGGCCTGTTGCTTGACGGTGATTTGGAGGAGGAAAAGCAACGCATTGCCCAGCAAATGGCCCTGTTCAAAGCCGTCAACGCGCCCTGCATCGTTTACGGCGAATGCGCACGCACCGTTCAGGGCGACCGTTCGAAGCCTCTGGCAACGAAGCCCAAGCTTTCAGAGGACGAAATCAAGATCTATGCCCGCAAGATGACGACGTTCGGCGAATGGTGCGCCGAACAGGGCATGCCGCTATCCTATCACCACCATATGGCGGCCGTGATCGAGACCGAGCCGGAACTCGACATGTTCATGAAACACTCGGGCGAAGGCATCCCGCTGCTTTTTGATGCAGGCCACATGGCTTTTGCAGGCGGCGACGTCATGCGCGTCATCGACAAGCACCACAAGCGCATCACGCATGTTCACACCAAGGATGTGCGCTTGGATGTGATCGACGAGCTTGACCGCACCAGAGAGAGCTTTCTCGATGCGGTCGTAAAGGGCGCCTTCACGGTGCCTGGCGACGGCTCGCTCGACTTCGCCTCCATCGTCGGACGGCTGGCCTCCTATGGCTATGAGGGCTGGTTCGTCGTCGAGGCAGAGCAGGATCCAAAAATCAATCCACCGCTTGCAATGGCAAAGAAGGGACACGCGGAGCTGGTGCGCGTGATGGCGTTGGCTGGCTATGAGGTCGTGCAATGAACCGCGGGATCAGAAGGAGTGCGTGATCCCCGGCGGTACACCGGTGACTCGGCGCGGCGATTACCCAGAAAGGCCACTGCGAACGGATCGAACGCGTCCGAAAGGCGTTTGGTCGGAGAAGCCTAGAGGAGCTAAGAAATGGGCGTTGGCGTGGGTGTCATTGGAACGGGCGTGATGGGTTCAGAACATGCGCGCCTTGTGAGTCGCGAGGTCCCCGGCGCGCATCTGGCGGGGGTCTTCGATGCCGACGCCACCCGCGCGAAAGCGGCCGCGGCGGGCGCCACTGTCTTTCCTGACCCTCGATCCCTGATTGCGTCAGATCGCATTGGAGCTGTCATCATTGCTACGCCGGACGCGACCCATGGGGAGCTGGCCCTGGCCTGCCTCGAAATCGGAAAGCCCGTGCTGTGCGAAAAACCGCTGGCTTCCTCGGCGGCGGAAGCCCTGCGCGTGGTTCAGGCGGAAGTTGCGTTGAAGCGCAGGCTGATCCAGGTCGGCTATATGCGCCGGTTCGATCCCGGCTATCAGGAGATGAAGCGGATAAAGGACGACGGCGGTGTGGGGGCAACCGTCTTGCTGCACAACGTCCACCGAAACGTTAGTGCGCCGGAGTGGTTTACCGGGCCGATGGCGGTGACGAATTCATTCGTGCATGAGATCGACATCAGCCGATGGCTAACCGGATCGGAAATGGTCTCGGCTCATGTCGCCAGCGGGCCCGGCGGCGAACCGCTGATGATCACGATGCGGACCGACCGCGACGAGATCGTGTCGACTGAAGTCTATATCAACGCCGCCTACGGCTATCATGTCCATGCCGAACTGGTAGGCCGGCAAGGAACAGTCGCGCTAGCGCTGCCTTCGCTCACGATGCGCAACAAGGACCGCATTGGCGGAGTCTCCTATCCCGGCAATTGGATTCCGCGCTTTGCCGACGCCTATCGCAGGCAGTTGACGGACTGGATCAGCGCGGTGACGACAGGAACTCCGGTCGGGGCAAGCGCCTGGGACGGCTACATGGCCTCGGCCATCGCCGAGCAGATCGCAGCAGGTCTAACCGAGGACCGTGCGACGACGTTCAAATACCCGTCACGTCCGTCGTTGTACGACTGAACCCATAAGCCGAACCACAGGCGGAACGTTTCATCCCCTTTTCAGGCGTTGCATCGGCGAAACTCGGGAGAGAATTGATGATCAACTATGCCGTCGTCGGCGCCGGCTGGATCTCGCAGCAAGCGTTTCTGCCCGGCGTGGTTCAGTCCGGAAATTCGCGGGTTGCCGCCATCGTGACCGGCGACCACGCGAAGGCGGCACGACTAGCTGAATTTTACGGCATTGGCACGGTTGTCGGCTATGACGGCTACGACGCCCTGCTGGACGACCCCGGAATCGACGCGGTTTACATCGCCTTGCCGAACCACATGCATGCTGATTTCGCCATTCGGGCGGCGCGTGCCGGCAAGCACGTCATGGTCGAGAAGCCACTCGCCGTCAGCGCAGACGAAGGCCTCGCTATGATCGCCGCTGCGCGCAGCGCCAACGTATTTCTGATGACGGCATACCGGCTGCACAACGAACCTGGAACCATCGCCGTCCTCGAACACATTCGCGCTAACACAATCGGACGGCCGCTGTTCTTTCAGTCGCTGTTCAGCTTCCAGACGTCGCCGGGGAATCATCGGTTGYAAGCAACGGCCTGGGGTGGGCCGCTTCAGGACGTCGGCGTCTATTGCATCAACGCCGCCCGTCACATCTTTGGAGAAGAGCCGATCGAAGCCATAGCGACGGCGCACCGGCCGGTCGACGATCCGCGCTTTGGCGAGGTGGACGCCTCGGTGGCTGCAACGTTGCGATTTCCCTCGGGCGGCCTCGCTCAGTTCGTCGCCAGCTTCGGGGCAGCGGCCGTCGACAATTACCGGGTCGTGGGAACGTCGGGCGACCTGGAACTCGATCCCGGCTTCAGATTCGAGGCTGCGACACGGCTGCGGCTGCGCCGTGACGGAAAGATGACCGAGACCCAGTTTCCGCAAATCGATCATTTTGGCGCGCAGGTCGCGTATTTCTCGGACTGCATCAAGTCAAGAACGCCGCCGGAAGCGGATGGCGACGAGGGTTTGGCGGACATGCGCGCACTCCTCGCCATCGAGCGGGCCGCTTCAACCGGACTACCGCAAGCGATTTCGGTTCATCCGCGCTCTCGCCATCCGACTCCCGACATGGTGCGGCTTACTCCCGTAACTCATCGTCGCCTCGTTCTCTGATTGCCAATGCCGGTTACAAAAATCGAAGGACAATCGTCATGAGTGGACTGACTGGAAAAGTTGCGGTTGTTACCGGTGGTACCCAAGGGCTCGGCGCGGCAATCGCGCGGTTGTTTGCCGATCGCGGCGCATCCGGCATTGTAACCTGCGGCCGTTCTGCGACAAAAGGACAGGCAAAAGCCCGAGAAATTCAGGATGCAACCGGCACGAAGGTCGTGTTTGTCGCCGCCGATTTGAGCAAGGTCGAAGACTGCCGGGCCGTCATCGCGAAAGCCGACGTCGAATTCGGCCGGGTCGACGTGCTGGTGAATGCTGCTGGAGTGACGGATCGCGGCACGATCCTCGATACGTCGCCTGAATTGTTTAACAAGATATTCAATGTCAACGTTCGCGGTCCGTTTTTCCTGATGCAGGAAACGATCAAGATCATGCGCCGTGAAAAGATCGCGGGCAACATCGTCAATATTGGTTCGATGTCGGCCAAAGCCGGCCAACCGTTCATCGCTGCCTATTGTTCGTCCAAAGGCGCCCTGGCAACGCTTACGGAAAATACGGCCTATGCCGTCATGCGTAATCGTATCCGCGTCAACGGGCTGAACATCGGATGGATGGCCACCGAAGGCGAGGACCGGACTCAGATCGAGCACCATGGTGCAAGCTCGGACTGGCTGAAGCAGGCGTCGGCCGCCCAACCATTTGGCCGTCTCATTGACCCCCATGAAGTTGCGCGCGCCGTTGCATTTCTGTCGACGGATGAGTCAGGTCTGATGACGGGGTCCATGGTGAACTACGACCAGTCAATCTGGGGCGCATACGGCTCCTCGCCACAGCCTGAGTCCGCGCTGTAGACCAAGCGCTGCTCTCCTTTCCACCAAGCGGGCCACGGTCGAGATTGAAGCAGTTTCGTCTCTGCCTCCTCGGAAGCCTCATACGGGTGCGCACGAGGTTTGCACACTTGGCGCTATCCTTGGAGAGATCGCGGCGGCCATATTCACTGGAGGAGCTTTGTCCAGACCAGCCCAACGCTTCCGTGGCTCCGTAATACCCTACATTTCCGGCTACGTCATAGCGRCATCCCGCCTCGAGGGCGTCGCACCGGCTTCGATATCCTGAAGCAACTGCGGCAATCTGGCGCCTCCCTCCATCAGATCGGCCTTGATGGACTGTTTCACGGCCCGGCGATTCCTCGCAGTAACCGTCGAGCACGCTGAGATGCTGATGCCGTCCGGGATAGGTCGGCGTCGCATGCGGATACAACATATTGAGCAGAGGTCCGTTGCGAAGCCAAATCGTCTCGAGCAGCTCGGGCGCGTTGGCGGCTTTATAGAGCGTGTAGTGGAATTGCCAGTTCGCTTGCACGGCCTCGCGCCGGCGACTGCCGCGTTCTGCCGCGACCAGCGCCTTATGATACTCCTTGAGATTGGCGATATCAGCCTTGGAGATCCGGGCGCGGACTTGCGCGTATTGTTCTCGAGCGGTCGAGTTTGAGGGCGGTGTCGCTCATTCATTCTACTGAGATATTTTGCATCCGATCGATTCCACATGAAATTGGACCGATTGAGAAGCCGGTTTGACGAGGCTTCCGCTGGCCGGCTCTTCTAGGGCCAAATATGCATGAATTGGAAGGGGAAATCACAGCGATTCGAGGCGGCGCCAGCCATGCAGCACGCGGCGTTCATGCGAGGTGAACGCGAAGAAGCTACCGCCGCCAGCGGGCTGGTCATGGGCACGATCAATCCCCAAACCGGAGTAATGGCAGTATAAGAGAGTACCAACGCCGCCGTGGCCGACAAAGAGCACGTCGCCCGGCGTGTTGCGGGCCAGCACATGCTCGACCTCGCGGGCGATGCGCAGCTGGGCGTCAAGCGCTCGTTCCCAGCCACGAATGCTGATGTGGGGTTGCGCGAAGAACTGATTGGCCGTCGCCTCGAACTCGTCGGGGACGAGGAAGCCTGTGGCCGATCGGTCGTTCTCGTGCATCGCTTCGCACACCTCCACGTCGACTCCCAGCTTTGCTGCAATGATCTCAGCGGTCTCGATCGCCTTTCGCTCTCCGCTGGAGATGACCTGCGTGGTACCTGACAGCAGTCCCGTCGCCGTCACGGTTTCCGTACGCGCTCTGCCGACCTCACTCAGGCCCCAACAGCGAACGGGAACCGACGGATCGATCTTCACCTGAGGATGGGTCAGATAGCGTACGACATTTGTCATGACTGAACGATCGCACCCTCACACCTGCTTGCAGTCGGCATCACATCGCCTCCCTTAACGGGTTTATGTGGCAACACGCAGGCCAGAGGCGTCGAAGACGTGGACATCGGGACTCGCGGCAACGAGTGTCGCCGCCTCGCCCGGCGCCGGCGTCTGGCGGCCCCGGACCTCCGCAACGAACATCCTGCCGTCGACGCGGCGCAGATAGGCAAAGGAGGCCTCGCCAAGCCGTTCGACCAGCTCGACGACGCCTTCGGCGGCGAAGAAACCGGCCTCGCCCCGGACAAGATGCTCCGGACGGACGCCGACCGTCAGCGCGTCGCCGACCTTCAGCGATCCCGCCGGAATGTCGAGGTTGCGAAACGCGGTGCCGGCCACGCGCGCACGTCCGCCCTCGATGCCTTCGACCTCTGCCTCGAAGAAATTCATCGCAGGCGATCCGATGAAGCCGGCAACGAACAGATTGGCGGGTTCATAGTAGAGGTCGAGTGGTTTGCCGACCTGCTCGATGCGGCCCTTGTTCATCACGACGATGCGGTCAGCAAGTGTCATCGCCTCGACCTGATCGTGCGTGACATAGACGATCGTTGATTTCAGCAACCTGTGCAAATTCGCGATTTCAACGCGTGTCGAGACACGCAAGGCTGCGTCGAGATTGGAGAGCGGCTCGTCGAACAGGAAAACAGCGGGCTCGCGCACGATCGCACGGCCGATCGCAACACGCTGGCGCTGACCGCCGGAGAGATCGCGCGGATAGCGCTCGAGCAGCTCCTCAAGCCGCAGCATGCGAGCCGCTTCGGCGACGCGCCGTTCGCGCTCGGTTGGCGGTACGCCAGTGAACTTCAATCCGAACGTCATGTTCTTGCGCACATTCATGTGCGGATAGAGTGCGTAGGATTGGAACACCATCGCGATGCCACGTTCGGCAGGCGCGAGCGCATTGACAAGCTTGCCGGCGATATGGATATCCCCACCCGATGCACCATCGAGCCCGGCAATCATCCGCAACAGCGTCGACTTGCCACAGCCCGAAGGGCCAACGAGAACGACGAATTCGCCGTCCTCGATGCTCAGGTTGACGTTGTTGAGCACCGTCGTCGCGCCATAACGCTTGTTGAGCTGCTCGATGCGCAGATTGGCCATTCTGACAACCTATTTGACTGCGCCGGAGGTGAGGCCCGCGATGAGTTGGCGCGAAAGGATGACGTAGATTACGACGACCGGCAGGATCGCCATCGACAGTGCGGCGAGCACGGAATTCCAGTCGGTGATGTACTGCCCGAGAAACTGCTGCACGCCGAGCGTCACCGTGTGGGTCGAATCGCTCGAGGTCAGGATCAATGGAAACCAGAGGTCGTTCCAGATCGGCACGATGGTGAAGACGGCGACCGTTGCGATCGCCGGTCGCAGTAGCGGGGCGACCACCTCGAAGAAGATGCGCGTTTCCGGGACACCGTCGCAGCGCGCGGCATCGCGCAAATCCTTGGGAATCTGCTGGATAAATTCGCTCAATATGAAGATCGACATCGGCAGGCCCTGCGCGACATAGACCAGAATCAAGGCAGTCAGCGTGTCGTTAAGGCCAGCGGACCGCATCATGTTCAGGATTGCGACGGAGCCAAGCCGGATCGGCACCATGATGCCGATCGACAGAAACAGCGCCAGCGCCGTCGAACCGCGGAAGCGGTACTCTGTAAGCGCCCAAGCCGCCATCGCCCCGAACAGCAGGACGAGCGCCATGCTAACGAGGGTCACGATCAGCGAATTCGAATAGTAAGTGAGGATATGTGAGGAGCGAAAGACCTTCTCGTAACCGACCAGGCTGAAGGTTGATGCGTCCGGCAGCGCGAGCGGACTCCCGAAGATGGCACTGCGCACCTTGAACGAATTCATCACGACGAGCAGGATTGGACCTACCGCCAGAAGGCTGTAGGCAATCAGGACGAGATGGACACTGATGCTCCTTGCGCGTTGGTCCGTCGTCATGCCTCCCCCCTCAGAAAGCGTAACGGCGGATGCGCCGCTGCACGAGGAAGAGATAGAGGCAGAGACCGAGCAGGATGATGAAGAACATCACGGTCGCGACCGCGGCCCCCATCGTCGGATTGCCGAGCTGGAGCTGATTGCCGAAGAAAGTGCGGTAGAAAAACGTACCGAGGATGTCGGTGGTGAAATTCGGCCCCGCAAGCGCGCCCTTGACCGAGTAGATCAGATCGAAAGCGTTGAAGTTGGCGACGAAGGTCAAGACCGAGACCAGGCTGATCGTCGGGAGGACGAGCGGAAGCTTGATGTGGAAGAAGATGCGGAACTGTCCGAGCCCGTCGACGCGTGCCGCGTCGATCAACTCTTCGGGGATGTTGAGCAGCGCGGCGTAGATCAACATCAACGGGATGCCGACGAATTGCCAGACAGAAATGAGGGATAGGGTGACGAGCGCGCTCGATTCGAGCCCCAGCCAGGGAGCAAATAGTGAGCCCAATCCGACGGCCTTCAAAGCGCCAGCCGCTACGCCCCAGAGCGGCGAAAGGATCAGGTTCCAGGAGAAACCGACAATGACAACCGACAGCATCGTCGGGAGAAACATCACGGTTCGATAGAAGCCCTTGAGCCTAACGCCCGGCAGGCTGAGCAATCCCGCGAGCGCAATACCGATCGGATTCTGCACGCACATGTGCACGGCGAAGAATATCAGATTGTTTCTGAGGGCATTCCAGAATGGCTTCGACCAAAGCGCATCGCCGAGCAGCGTTTCGAAATTGGCGAGGCCGACGAATGATCGGGCTCCGGACGGATCGCTCGTGTAGGTGGAGAGCGCCATTGTCGCGACGAGCGGATAGATCGAAAACAGGGAATAGATCGCTACCGCAGGCCCGAGAAAGAACAGCAGAAGGCCTGCGCGTTTTGCGCGAGGCAACTGGACGGTGATGTTGGAGACCGGTTCAGGCATGACGGGAAGAGAGCACCTACCGTGCGTTATCGTCGCTGTCCGCTTGCGGCTCGTGCCATCTCTTGGCGAAGCGTGCAGCAACTATCGACCAAGGACAGTCCCTCTCCCCGCGAAAGCGGAGAGAGGGACCTCTGCATTACTTGGTGGGCTTGTACCACTTGTCGAGGCCGTCCTGGAGTTGCTTGCCGGCAGCCTCGGGCGTCAGCTTGCCGTTGACCACCTGCGCGGACACGTTCCAGAGCTCGTTTTCGAGATTCGGCGTACCGCGCGATAGTATCTGATACGAATTGCGGATCGTCGACTTGCAGGCCTGCCGCCATCCGACCATCGTCGCAGCGACATCGTCTTCGACCTTCACCGGAGTCTTGGCAAGGGGGAAGAAGCCCGGAAGCGCGTTGGC
>NZ_JBFUES010000139.1:0-11100 GCF_056403875.1 Bradyrhizobium sp. P2_E8 | reverse complement strand
CTATCAGCTCCGCGGCCGCGTCGGCCGCTCCAAGCTGCGAGCCTACGCGCTGTTCACGCTGCCGGCGCAGCAGAAGATCACGGGGCAGGCCGAGCGCCGGCTCACCGTGCTGCAATCGCTGGAGACGCTGGGCGCGGGCTTCCAGCTCGCCTCGCACGACCTCGACATCCGCGGCGCCGGCAATCTCCTCGGCGAGGAGCAGTCCGGCCATATCAAGGAGGTCGGCTTCGAGCTCTACCAGTCGATGCTGGAGGAGGCGATCGTCAACCTCAAGGCCGGCGTCTCCGAGCCCGCCGCCGACCGCTGGTCGCCGTCGATCACGATCGGCATGCCCGTGCTCATCCCGGAGGATTACGTCAGCGATCTCTCGGTTCGGCTGTCGCTCTACAGGCGCCTGGCCGATCTCGACACCGAGGAGGAGATCGAGAACTTCGGCGCCGAGATGCGCGACCGCTTTGGCGTGCTGCCCGACGAGGTGCGCTATCTCTTCAAGGTCGCCGCGATCAAGGCGTTCTGCCGCAGGGCCAATGTCGAGAAGATCGACGCCGGCCCGAAGGGCGCGGTCATCGCGTTCCGCGACAATTCGTTCGCCTATCCCGATCGCCTGGTGACGTTCATCCGCAGCCACGGCCAGGCCGCGAAGGTGCGGCCCGACATGAAGGTGGTGTTCCTGCAGGACTGGGAGACCCCGGAAGAGCGGCTCGCCGGCACCACGGAGATCATGCGGCAACTGGCGCAGCTGGCGCAGGCCAAGAAGGCGGCGTAGGGAGCGACTATCGCTTCCGCTCCGCTGAATCGCGCCGGTGTCCCGCGACGCTTGTCAGAGGACGACGTCCCGGTTGACGTTCTTGTACAGAAGGTAGACCGATCGGTTCGAACCGGTCGGATAGAATTGCTGCGGACAGAACGATCCCATCCAGATGAAGTCATCGACCCAGATTTCGTGCCAGCTATCGCCAAGATAATACAAGCCTAGCCCCTCCAGCATGAACAACCCGTGCTCCATGATATGGGTCTCGACGGCTGGAAAGCAGACGCCGGGTTGGAAGAACATCAGATTCATCTCGAAATCGAACCGCAAGTCGCCCATTGGAAGCAGGTGCTTGAAGCCGCGCCCCTCCAGTCCGGTATGGTTCGTTATCGGCATCGATTGTTGTTGACCGATGATTGCCGCCGGTGACGCGATGCCCTCAGCCGCTTCATAACGCTTCTTGACCGCGAGAACGCGGGCGGGAGCAGCGGGATGGCAGCTCATCGCGAAGGACGTGTTGGCCGGAACGTAGGCAAAGGCGCCTGCCGTCAATGAGGTCGGGGGTTCGGCGCCGATKCTGATGTCGAGGGCTCCCGTGACGACGTAGAAGAAGTGCTGAACGTCCACGCAGATCGGCTGGGCCGTGCCGCCCGAGGGCTCGATTTCCAGCATGAACTGGGCAAAATCGGCTCCGAGGCTCGGCGCCGCCAGAAAACGCACAGTCGTTGACACCCACGCCGGCAGCCGGCTCTTCAAGACGCCTTCAGGCGGCATGAACGCGAAATTGCGGCCGACGACTGCGYGGCTGTGACCGATCGCGCCGGGACGAACGACGCCGGGTTGGGTAGGCAGATCGGTGGGATGCATCTGAGAGTCCTTGGCCAACTCGCAACAGCGCGTCGCTGTGAAGCGTCGGCGCAAGACCGGCGCGTTGCGACGTGGATGAATGTGGTTCTGCCGGCTTCTTAGATTTGATAGATGAGAGCGAGGGGCACTGCAACAGCAGCCGGCACCACGGAGATCATGCGGCAGCTGGCGCAATTGGCGCAGAGCAAGAAGGCGGCCTAGGGCAGTCTACCGTGTCCCGGACAAGCGCAGCGAAGCGTCGCGCAGAGCCGGGACCCAGTTCTTTCCCGCTCACGAGGATGGGTCCCAGTGCTGCGGCGTATCGCCAAGCGTGCTCCATCGGACAGATTCATAAGCCTGCTCGATAAGTCCATGCGGATTGCACCATCTAATCGCATGGCGACCGATTGCCTATAACAAGCCTGCGAAGAGCGACCACGCCCCGCCGGCGCGCGAGCGTCCGGGAACAAGCCGTGGCGCACAGGAGATCATCATGAAACCGCAAGCCGCAGCCATCGCATTGCTTCTGGTGATGGCCATGCCATCGGCCCGCACGGAGGAGACTGGCGCCATGACCGGATCGAAGGCTGCGCTCACGTATGAGGATGTTCGGAAGGTCGCCCCGGCGCTGGAGGCCTATACGCAGAACCGGCTGCTTGGCGATGTCTGGAAGCGCCCCGGCCTCGCGCCGCACGACCGCAGCATCGTCACCTTGGCAGCGCTGATCGCGCGCAATCAGTCGATCGAGATGCCGTATCATTTCAATCTGGCGCTCGATAACGGCGTCAAGCCGGGCGAGATTTCGGAGATCATCACGCATCTCGCCTTCTACGCCGGCTGGGCCAATGCGATGTCCGCGGTCGCTGTTGCCAAGGACGTCTTCGCCGCCCGCAACATCGGCGTCGGTGAGCTTCCGGCCGTCACGGTGACGCCGTTGCCGCTTGACGAGGCTGCCGAGGCGCAGCGTGCGACGTTCGTCCAGGACCAGTTCGGCGCGTCCTTTCCGGGTGTCGTGCAGTACACCACCGACGTGCTGTTTCGTGACCTGTGGCTGCGTCCGGACCTTGCGCCCAGGGACCGCAGTCTCGTCACCGTCAGCGCGCTGATCGCCAACGGGCAGATGGCGCAGCTCACGCCGCACCTCAACAGGGCGATGGATAACGGCCTGACCCAGACGGAGGCTTCGGAAGCCATCACGCAACTTGCGTTCTATGTCGGCTGGCCGAATGTGTTTTCGGCGATGGCCGTCGCCAAGGATGTGTTTGCGAAGCGGCCGCATTAGCCGCATCCCACCGCGAAGATCGAATACCATGCCGGAGATGGCGTTCGCGCTTCCCATTCGCGAGGAGGCTGACTTGAGTATCTCGCATCTTCTCCTGATCGGCGGGTCCGTGCTCACGGCAGCCGTTTCCGGGACCGCTGCCGCCGCCGAAGTGCGGCCGCTCTACGTGCAGGAAGCGGAGATCGAGATCGATCCCGCACAGCTTGAATCCTACAAGGCTGCGGTGGCCGAGCACATCGAGACTGCCACGCGCGTTGAGCCCGGTATCATTGCGCTCTATGCCGTCTCCGAAAACGACAATCCCACGCGCGTCAGGGTGTTCGAGATCTACCGGGATCAGGATGCTTACCGGTCTCACCTGGAAACCGCTCACTTCAAGACATACAAGGCGACCGTGGAGAAGATGGTCCGGTCGCTGAAGCTGATCCGAACCACGCCCATCGCCTTTGGCGCTTTGCCGAGGTGACAGCTCAGTCCCGGTGGCGCAGCGCCTCGACAAGGAGTGCAAAAGCCGCGGAAGGCTGGCGCCGGCTCGGGTAGTAGAGGTGGTAGCCGGGATAGGGAGGACACCAGTCCTCGAGCACCCGCTTGAGGCGGCCTTTGTTGATGTGGGGCTGTACGAGGCCCTCCGGCAGATAGGCCAGGCCCAGGCCGGCAAGCGCCGCCTGGAGCATCTGGGTCGTGGTGTTGAAGAATAATTGGCCATCGACCCGAACCTTGAGCTCCCGCGAGCCCTTTTCGAACTCCCAGGAGTACAATCCGCCGTGGGTCGGCAGGCGCAGGTTGATGCAATTGTGCACGACCAGTTGCGATGGTTTCTTCGGCTCCGGCCGGCTCCGGAAATAGGACGGAGCGCCGACGACGGCCATGCGCGCGTCGGGGCCGATTCGCACCGCGATCATGTCTCTCGCGACTTGCTCGCCGTCCCGCACGCCGGCATCGAAACGCTGCGCGACGATATCCGTCAGTCCGTAATCGCTGACGATCTCGAGCTTGATGTCGGGATATTCGCGTAACAGCTTCGCAAGCTTCGGCAGGAGGACGGCGTCGGTGGCATATTCGGTCGCCGTGATGCGAATGGTACCGGAGGGCTTTTCCCGGAGCTCGGTCAAGGCGACGAGTTCGGCCTCGATCTCCGCGATCCGTGGACCCACGTTGCGCAACAGACGTTCACCCGCGGCCGTCGGCGACACGCTGCGCGTGGTGCGCGTCAACAGGCGCAGCTTCAGCCGCGCCTCGAGCTCCTTGATGGTGTAGCTGAGCGCGGACTGTGAAATGCCGAGCTTCGCGGCGGCTCTCGTAAAGCTGCCTTCACGGGCGACGATCAGGAAGGCCGAGAGGTCGTCGAGATTTCCGCGCTGCATTTATCGATCCTCCTTATAAGTCCATGCCGATGATAGTGGCTAGTCCGCATAGCCGCACGCATTAGATATGGCGCAGTCCCGCGAAGTGAGGCGAGCTCGGCATATGGATCGATCGGACGTTCCCTTCCGGCAATGCGGGAGCAGCGCTGCGGACGCCTCGAGCGCGCTGACGCGGCGGAGCGTGCTCTCAGGCGCCGCCGGATTGGCCATGCTGGCATCGTCGCATGCGGGCTTTGCGAGGGCCTTGGAAGAGACTGGTCCGACAACGGGAAGGCAGGCAACGATGGACATCAAACGCAACGGCTCACGCCCCTCTGGTAGGGGCCCTGAAACATGGTTTTCCGGCACGGTCCGCGTCGATCCGCTCTTTCAGCTGGGCGACCCGGTACGTCTGAGCGGCGGTCAAGTAACTTTCGAACCCGGTGCCCGAACCATGTGGCACACCCATCCGCTTGGCCAAACCCTGATCGTCACGTCCGGCCTGGGCTGGGTGCAAAGCGAGGGGGGACCGATCGAGGAAATCCGCCCCGGCGACGTCGTCTGGTTTCCGCCCGGCGAGAAACACTGGCATGGCGCCACCGCGACAACCGCGATGACGCATATCGCCATCACGGAATCGCTAAACGGCAAGAATGTCGACTGGATGGAGAAGGTCAGCGACGAACAGTATCGCAGGTGATTGCGTGCTGGTGCGAGCGGCTCGCCGAGGAGAATGAACATGCAGATGCGCGAGCTTGGCGATAGCGGCCTTGCGGTCTCGGCCATCGGCTTCGGCTGCATGGGCCTGAACTATCATCGCGGCCCGGCGCCGGAACGTCGCGAGATGATCGCGCTGGTCCGGACGGCGGTGGAGCGCGGTGTCAACTTCTTCGACACTGCCGAGGTCTACGGCCCGTTCACCAACGAGGAACTCGTGGGCGAAGCGTTGGAGCCGTTCCGGAAGGGCGTCGTCATTGCCACCAAGTTTGGCCACGACCTCGGTCCCGCCGACGCCCGGCGTTCCGGTGGGCTCGACAGCCGCCCCGAACGTATCCGGCAGGCGGCGGAGGGCTCGTTGAAGCGGTTGCGGGTCGAGACGATCGAGCTGTTCTATCAGCACCGCGTCGATCCCGATGTCCCGATCGAGGATGTCGCTGGTGCGGTGAAGGATCTGATCGCCGAGGGCAAGGTCAGGCATTTCGGCCTCAGCGAGGCCGGCGCCTCCACCATTCGCCGCGCGCATGCGGTCCAGCCGGTCGCCGCGATCCAGAGCGAATACTCCTTCTGGTGGCGTCAGCCCGAGACGGAGGTGTTGCCGGCTTGCGAGGAGCTGGGGATCGGCTTCGTCCCGTTCAGTCCCCTCGGCAGGGGATTCCTCACCGGCCAGATCGACGAGACCACCAGCTTCGGCGGCAATGACAACCGCGCCGGCTTGCCGCGCTTTACGCCCGAGGCCCGCAAGGCGAACCGGCCGGTCGTGGACCTGCTGGCTCAGATCGGCGCCCAGAAACGTGCGACGCCGGCGCAGATCGCATTGGCCTGGCTGCTGGCGCAGAGGTCGTGGCTCGTCCCGATCCCCGGCACGACCAAGCTCGGCCGTCTCGACGAAAACATCGCCGCGGCCGCGGTCGCGCTGACACCCGACGATATCAGGCACATCAACGCCGCGGTCGCGCAGATCACCATCACGGGCGACCGTTACCCGCAGGCGGAAGCCGCGCGTACGCAGCGCTGACGGCGCGTACGACGATCTGATACATCGACAGGAGAGATATCCATGAACATTTCATTCGAGGGACAGGTTGCGCTGGTGACCGGCGCTGCGTCCGGGCTGGGCCTCGCCACGGCAAAGGCTTTCGCGGAATCCGGGGCGTCCGTCGCGCTGGCGGACTGGAACGAGGACGCAGTACGTGCCGAGGCCGGGGAGCTGGCCACCCGGGGTCATAAGGCCATCGCCATCCGCTGCGACGTCTCCGATGACGCACAGGTCGAAGCCATGGTCGCGAAGACGGTCGCCGCCTTCGGCAGGCTCGATGCCGCCTATAACAACGCGGGCGTTCAGAATGYCCTCGCAGAGACGGCCGACACCACGCGCGAGGATTACGACCGCGTCATGGGGATCAATCTCCGCGGCGAATGGAGCTGCATGAAATTCGAGCTGCAACAGATGCGCAAACAGGGAAGCGGCGCGATCGTCAATTGCTCGTCTCTCGGGGGACTTGTGGGAGGCGCCGAGCGCGGCATCTATCACGCGGCCAAGCACGGCGTCCTTGGCTTCACCAAGAGCGCGGCGCTCGAATATGCGGCACGCGGCATCCGTATCAATGCCATATGCCCCGGGCTGATCTGGACCCCGATGGCCGACCAGATGGTTGCCGCCGGTCAGGGCGATGCTCTCAAAGCTCTAGAGAAGAGCGTGCCGATGGGACGGGTCGGCCGCCCCGAGGAGATTGCGAGCGCGGTGCTGTGGCTCTGTAGCGATGCAGCCAGCTACGTGACCGGCCAATCGATCTCGGTCGATGGCGGCTTCATCATGCGCTGAAGAGGGCGGGCACTCGCGAAGTTCCCTCAGCGCGACGCGACTTCAGAAGGAGCCGTCCGTCGACTTGGAGAGATCCGCGTGAGCTAGCAACTCCTCAAGCCGAGCTTCGAGCGCTGGCTTGACCACTGCGAGCGCGTCGCTGCCGGCCACAAACTGCTTGGGTGGATTGTCCATCCCGGCGATCTTGACCAGGACGTCGCCAAGCCTGGCCGGATCACCCTGCTGGGCGCCGTGATAGCCTGACCACATATTTTCAGCAGGGCCTTCTGCCGCGTAGTCCTCGATAGAGCTCCGGGCATATTTGACGTTGTGAGCTTCGAGAAGGTCCGTCCGGAAGAAGCCGGGTTCAACTGCCGTGATCCTGATGCCGAACGGCTCGACCTCATGGGCAACCGATTCCGACAGGCCCTCGACCGCGAACTTTGCGGCGCTATAGGCCCCGCAATGCTTGAAGCCGACGATACCCGCCAGGGAGCTGATATTGATGATCCGGCCGGATCTCTGCTTCCGCATGACCGGAAGCACCGCACGCATCACGTACATCACGCCGTAGAAATTGGTCGCGATCAGCCGTTCGATTTCAGCGGTGCTCAACTCCTCGAAATTGCCGAGCAGGCTGTAGCCGGCATTGTTGACGAGAACGTCGATGCGCCCGAACGCCTTAATCGCTGCGTCGACCGCAGGCTTTGCCTGTGCCTCATCGGCGACGTCCAACTGGACGACCGCGAGGTTGTCGCGTGCGACGTCGTTCAGGGCATTGCGGAGCTTGTCGAGGTTGCGGCCAGTCGCAACGACGCGATCGCCGGCCTTCAATGCCGCTCTGGCGGTTGCCGCGCCGATGCCGCTACCTGCACCCGTGATGAACCAGACCTTGCTCATGCTTGACTCTTGTTGTCGATGTTGAAGGGCAGCTGACGCAGCGGCTTTCCGGTCAGCCGCTAATTTCCAGGGACCGCGCCAATCTGCTGAAGTAATCCGAGCAGATCGGGTTGCCCCGTCTCCTCGATGATCTGCCCGTCAGACAGGCGATAGATGTTCAGCGCCTGGACCGCGATTGTCTTCCCGGTCGATGGGGTGCCGAAGAAGGTGCCAAGGTGCGTGCCTCGCATGGTGAAGCGAGCAGCCACCTTGTCACCTTCGGCGACCATCTCCTCGAGCGTCCATTGAATATCCGGGAAACCTCCCCGCATCATCTGGATGATCGCGAGGTAGCCCGCAGGGCCTCGCATCGGCTCGCTGCGCCCGGGGACATGGAAGATCGCATCCGGAGAAATGAGCTCTGCGGCCAGAGTCTCGCTAGCGGTGTTGATGAATTCCGTGAAACGGATCATCACTCCCTTGTTCGCGTCTGGTGTCATGACGTCAGCTCTCTATCCATTGATGAAGTGGATCTTCGGTAAATTCATCGAGCCGTTTGCCACCTGGTCAGGCCAGTTTGAACGGCAACTGACGCAGCGGCTTGCCGGTCAGTCGAGCGATGGCATTGGCGAAGGCCGGTGCCAGAGCCGGCAAGCCGGGCTCGCCCATGCCCGTGGGCGGTTCGGCGCTGGGCACGATGTGGACGTTGAACTCGGGCATGTYGGTGATGCGCGCGACGGTGTAGCCGTCAAAGTTGCTCTGCTCGACGACGCCTTCCTTGAGCGTGATGGCCGAACCCGGCAGGCACATCGACAGGCCGGTGACCGCCGCGCCCTGCACCTGGGCCTCCACGGTGCGCGGGTTTACCGCCAGATTGCAATGCACGCCTGCCGTCACGCGGTGCAGCACCGGACGGCCGTCTTTCACCGAGGCTTCCACCACATAGGCCACCACGGAATCGAAGGACTCGTGCACGGCCACGCCCCAGGCTCGGCCCTCGGGTAGGCGCGTCTTGCCATAGCCGCTCTTGTCCACCGCCAGTTGCAGCGCGTCCCTGTGGCGCAGATGCTTGTCACCGAACATGCGCATCCGATAGGCAACCGGATCCTGCTGCGTCGTGCGAGCGATTTCGTCGAGCAGGGTCTCCATCACGAAGGCGGTGTGGGTGGAGCCCACGCTGCGCCACCACAGCACCGGCACGTTGAGCTTGGGATGGTGCACGGTCAGTCGCATCGGCAGCGGGTAGGGATCCCGCATGCCTTCGGTGGCCGTGCCGTCGATGCCGTTCTTGACCTGGAACTGTTCGAACACGGAGCCCGTGGTGATGGACTGGCCGACGATGACGTGATCCCAGGCCAGAACGTTGCCGCGCTCGTCGAAGCCGACGCGGGCGCGGTGCAGATGCATGGGACGGTAGAAGCCGCCCCGCATGTCGTCCTCTCGGCTCCACAGCGTGCGCACCGGTGCGTTCAGCCCGGCGGCACGCGCGGCCTTCGCGATCTCGCAGGCCTCGACCACGGTGTCGCTCGTGCTGGAGAAACGTCGGCCGAAGCCGCCGCCGGCCATCTGCACATGGACCGTCACCTGCTCGGGCTTGAGGTTCAGCACACGCGCCGCCGCACCGGCATCCAATCCGGCGCACTGGCTGCCGACCCACAGCTCGGCGCGGCCCTCGGTGAGGGCAACGGTGCAGTTCAACGGCTCCATCGCCGCGTGGGCGAGGTAGGGGAATACAAACTCGGCTTCCAGTTGCTGGGGGGCTGTGGCGAGCGGCGCCATGTCGGCGTCGAACTTGCGCGGGCCGGGACGTCCGGCCAGCTCGCGGTACTGGACGAGTTGTCGTTCGCTGTCGACCTTCTCCACCTTGGCGGTGTCCCAAGTCAGCTTCAACGCATCGCGGCCCTGCGTGGCCTGCCAGTATCCGTCTGCCACTACCGCGACGCCTTCGGCGCCGCCATCCAGCGGCACGCGCAGCACGGCCCTGACGCCCTTGACGGCGCGCGCTGCGGCGTCTTCCATCGCGGCAAGGCGTGCGCCGAACACCGGCGGACGYGCGACGACGGCGGTCAACTGACCGGGCAGGCGCATGTCGATGCCGAAATCCTGTCGCCCGCTGCTCTTGGCCCGCGCATCCAGGCGCGGCGTGGGGCGGCCGATGATGCGGAAATCCTTGGGATCCTTCAGCGTAACCTTCTCGGGCACCGGCTGCGCCATGGCGGCTTCGGCCAGTTCGCCGTAACCGAGCTTGCGGCCGCCGGGACCGAGCACCGTACCGGCCTGCGTGCGCAGCGTGGCTACGTCGACCTTCCAGCGCGCCGCGGCGGCGCCGAGCAACATGGCCCGTGCGCGTGCGCCGAGCTCGCGATACTGCGAAAAACTGTTCTTGATCGAATGCGAGCCGCCAGTGAGATGGATGCCGAACAGCGGATCGACATAGGCGGCATCGTTGGTGCCGTGCCGGCTGCGCACCAGGCTCCAGTCGGCGTCGAGCTCCTCCGCCAGGATCATCGGCAACGCGGTGTGGACGCCCTGTCCGAATTCCAGTCGGTTGATGGTCACGGTGACTTCGCCGTTGCCGGCGATCTGGACGAAGGCTGACGGCTGCTGCGTCGGCTTGAGAGTGCTGGCGGCCTTGCCACCGGCGGCCGCATCGCCCATCGCGATGTGAGGAAAGGCGCCGAGCGCCAGCCCGGTGGCGCCGGCGAGTTTCAGGAAGCTGCGGCGCGGCAGCGTCTTCACGGTCTGCCCCCGTTCCAGCATGTGCTGGAGCGCGCGCGGCAGTTCACTGTAGTCGATGTTGGGCAACATGGCGGCTCCTTCAGGCGAGCGTGCGGGCGGCGTCGGCCACGGCGGCGCGGATACGGACATAGGTGCCGCAGCGGCAGATGTTGCCGGCCATGGCCGCGTCGATGCTGTCTGCGGTGGGTTGCTGGCCGCTCGGCAGCGATTTGAGCAAGGCAATGGCGCTCATGATCTGGCCGCTCTGGCAGTAGCCGCACTGCGCCACGTCGTGCTTGATCCAGGCTGCATGCACGGCGGCACCGACGCGGTCGGTGCCGTCGGTCGCGGCTTCGACGGTGGTGAGCTTCTTGCCCTCGGCGTCGGAGATTGGCGTGATGCAGGAACGAATGGCTTCGCCATCCATATGCACCGTACAGGCGCCGCATTGGGCGGCACCACAGCCGAACTTGGTGCCGGTCAGCCCGATAACGTCGCGCAGCGCCCAGAGCAGGGGCATCGCAGGATCGGCATCGATCGTGACCTCTCGGTTGTTCACTATAAGCTTCATGAATTTGCTCCTACGGACTATCGAGCAGACCAGAGGCCAGGGCCCGCAGACAGCCAGATAACGCTGGTTGTCGATTCCGATTAGACGCTATAATCCACTTAAGCTTATGCATGCGGTGCATGAATGAAACGGGACGATCTTTATGACCTCGCAGCCTTTGCGGCGGTCGCGGAGCAGGGCAGTTTCACC
>NZ_JBFUES010000138.1:0-11102 GCF_056403875.1 Bradyrhizobium sp. P2_E8 | reverse complement strand
GTCCATTGTTTTGGCTTTTGTGTTTTCATAGTGCGGCGCTTACCTGCCGCCCCTGCCTATCAGTCAGCCTGGTTGCCGACACTTGGGAAATTTACGGGTGGTCTTGCTCGCCCAGGGGGCTAGCGGTGCGGCGGCTGTGGCGCTTCGCGAGATGGCGTGCGCGGCGTCCTGATACATTCCGCGAGTCTCTATTAGGGACCGGATCGGCGCACGGTTTAGTTGGCATCGCGGGCGTAGTCGGTCCGCTATCAAGGTAGATGGGGACCTGCCGTATGCGAAACGGACCGCCGTTTATGATCCATGTCAGACATCATTGCCCAATAGACATGCCCAAGCTCCGGCCATAGGCTTTCTGCTGATACTTCGGTGTGGATGAGCCGAGCCGTCCCGCGATCTTTTCTATGGCGTAACGGAAGGCACGACAATGGCTGAACTTATCAAGGTTGGCGCAATGCAATTGCGGTTTTTGCGCACCAAAGATGATACCAGCGGGGCGCTTGATATGTTTGAGGTGGTGATCCCGCCCAACTCCCGCATGCCGGTCCCCCACCATCACCGTGACTGGGAAGAAACAATCTATGGTCTTGAGGGTGTCATCACCTGGACGGTCGCCGGCAAGCGCATCGAGATCAAGCCCGGAGACGATCTCTTCATCCCGCGCGGTGTTGTCCACGGGTTCGTCAACGAGACGCAGGCGATTGCGAAAATGCTTTGCGTTCTCACGCCAGGCGTTCTCGGGCCGGAATTCTTCCGAGAAAATGGCCACAGCCATCGGCGGCCCTGCGCCTCCTGATCCTGCCCAGATGGGCGAGATCATGAAACGTCACGGCCTGATACCTGCGCCATCTTAATTAAGTAGGCCGGCTGCATTCGCGCTCTGCTCGCGAACCGCGTGTTATTTGTGAATGTCGCTTGTTGGCCCATCTGCGACCTCGGAGTCTCGTCTTCGGCCGATGTCGGCGGCAAACCGGACATCAGGCGGCCAGCCGCTTAATGAGTACGTGCCCTAATCCACACCCACGACCGGCAGTAGCTCGTCGCTGATCGATGCCCCTACCAATCGACAATTTGCAGCCCGCCGCGAGCCGCGTTTTGATGGGGCATGCGAGCCCAAAAGATCACCTTCAGCGAGATGCGCGCCTCCGGCGTTCGAGGCGTCATGGTCTGGTGCCATTGCGGCCATCACGTCGCGGTCAGCGCCGACACCTGGCCAGACCATTTCCGGCTGAGCGACATCGAGGCGCGCATGGTCTGCTCCGCCTGCGGGACGCGAGGCGCTGACGTTGGGCCGAATTTCAATGGGGCCGGCCTGGCGGTCGCCGTCATGGGATGTCGATAGCAAGACGGCCCCGGCCGTGGGGGGCTTTTGGGGATTGTGGCCGGGGCCGCTGGAGGTGCTCGGACCTTGGGGAAGGCTCAAGCATCCCGAGCCTAGGAAAAATCGGCAATCAGCACTGTTCGCTTCCGCACATTGGCTATAGAGTTCCATCGGCCGGAACGAGTAGCTGCAATGAAAGACATGCAGGCTCAGTTGGAAAAGCTCCGCAAAGATGCGGCCGAGTGCGCGCTGATCCGAGATCTGGCGACCGATCCAAAGAAGCGTGAACTATTCACCCGCCTGGCAGATCATCTGAGCGTGCTCGCCGGCGAGGTCGAGCGTGTGGTTGCGGAGGATGAGCGCACTACCGGCAGGTGCGGAACGCGAGGCCCTTCTTAGGAAAGCGCGGTTAGCTAATACTGGCGCGCACATCAGCGATTGGCTGGCCTCTCCCGGCCTACAGTCTCCGAAGTAAGCCATCGTGCGGAGGTTTTCGTTTTGTGCTTACCTTGAGCTATCTCAAGGTATTTAATCCGCCCGTGAACACGTTGCGAACGCGAACGTATCGCCTGCGGAACACAAAAAGTAAGGCCGCCTCAGTGGGGCGGCCTCTTCGTATATGCAGCGGTTCTCCGCCGCCAGGACTTTCCCATGAAAGGAACTTCTGGATCAGTAGCGCCGATAGTGTGGATGGGCATAAGGCCGACGAACGACGACTACGCCACGGCGATACGCAGGACGATAGACCGGGCGAGTTCGAACGCATCCGTGCCGACCACACACCAAGGCTACTGTCTCAACGTTAGCGAGTTTTGATTGTCCCACTGGAGCAACCGGCATTGCCGAGGCAGTTGCAATTGAGAATGCGGTCCCACCGAGAACCGTCAGTGCGGCAAGTGCAAGTTTGAATTTCATCGGTCTTTCTCCAGCGAAGCTCATCTCCGCTAACGACCCCTAGACGTTCCTTCCTGAACCTCGGATGACCAAGCGGCATCCCACCCTCAAGGAGCGACTGCTGGGGCCGCCATTCCAATGCCGGACGGTAATCGGCGGTAGGGCGTCCGGATCAGGCAATAGTCCCAAGGGAACCGAAGGTTCCAGCGCGGACTTCGGCTGCGCGGCATCCTTTGCCGCACAGGGGCATCGCAACGATCAATTGGCAGCGTGATTGCTTCTCCTGAGTAGGAGTTGCGTCATGCGTCATGCGCCGTCGATCGTGCCGCTGGATCGTCTCGACCGAGAGATTTACCTGGTTTTGGAAGACTTCGGCGCCCGCGCCGGCTGCTCCTGGCGCGAGACCGAACGAGCAGGACACCGACGTCGAGACCATCACCGCGACCTGCTGTCTGGCCAGTACGCCTATCCGGTCAGGATCGTCGCTTTCAACGCCATTGAGGGCTGGTCGAGGGATGCCACCAGCGAGGTCGCCGACGAGCTTGCCGAGCGAACCGGCGACCATGGCGTCGAGATCACGCCGGCCTTGCAGGCGTTCATCGAGGAAAACGCGACCCGCCCGTTCGGTATCCAATTGGCGTTGCCCCTGCGTGGAGCCGCTTGAGCATGGTGCGCCTGACCCCAGCCGAGCAGATTGAGCAGAGCTACGACCTCGCCATGGCCCGCACCGGGGGGTTGAAGACCATCGCCAACTAGTGTAACTGAACTTCAGTTACAGCAACGGATGGGGCATGTCGCAAACGGACAAGCTGAAGCACTCATTTGGGGATTGCCGGGGCACGTTCCGATATTCCGATTTTGAGCGGGAGATCATAGCCATGGGTTTCGATCAGCTCAGAGCTGGAAAAACGGGAGGGAGCAGGCGGAAGTTCATGCATCGAACCACGAAGGCGATGATATGGCTTGATGAGCCGCACGACGGCGAAATGCGGCCATCGATGGTCCGCCGCCTGCAAAAACAACTGGAAGACATGGGTCTGCTATGAGCACAGTCCGCTATCGCGACTATCAAGGGGCGGTTGAGTTCGAGGATGGCAAGCTCATCATCCGCATCCTTCACATCGATGATCTGATCACGACGGAGGTCGAAAGCGCTGCCGATGTGGAGGGCGCGTTCGCCGAGCTGGTTRACGACTATCTCGCGACCTGCGCTGAAGTCGSCAAAGAACCTGCGCGTCCGTTCAAGGGGCTCTTCAATGTTCGCGTCCCACCCGAGCTGCATCGGCAGGCTGCATTCGCGGCAGCGCGAGAGGAATTGACCCTTAATTCCTATGTGACCGCTGCGTTGGAAGAAAAACTGAGCCCGGCAGTGCCGGTCGTCCAGGCAGATGTCGAGCGCCCGGTCTCTCCTTTTGAGGGGTTTCTGCGCCTTGCACTCGTGACATGCCCGATCCGGCTGCATCCCGCGACGGAGGATGAGCATCATCTAGAACCCGATGGTGATGCTACCATCGAGATCGAAAGTTTCGTGAAGTCGAACGAGATTGAACGCGAATACTGCGCTGCCTCGTACTATCTCGTTCCGCAAGGTGCAGTCGGTCACGATGCGTACGCGGTGATCCGCGAAGTAATGGCAGCGACCAAGTTCACCGCGATAGCCTCTCTCGGCGAACACACTCTCGCGCTTGAACCTCGCGGGGTCGGCCTGGTTGCGACCTTACTTCGCAACACAGATCAGGTCCGTGATCCAAGTGAGCTGTTCCAGTCAATTGCCGATGTGAAGATCACGAAGGACATGCTCGATCTTGCGACGCATATCGTGATGGCAAGAACAGCAGCGTTCGATCCCGCCAAACTGAAGGCCGCACCGAAAAAGCGCAGGAAGATTGTTGAGAAGCAATCCAAATTGTCATTGCCGCGCGGCGACAATGTCATCGACTTGATGGAGGCTTTGCGCCGAAGCAATCGGCAATCGACACCGGACCGGGAGAGTGGGGCGCCGCGCCGCAAGGCGTGAGCATTCCCCGCTACCTTCAGCCGATCCGGAAAAATATGGGGTGGTCCTCTAGCGGAATTCCTCAAGCCGCCTTCCGCAGCCCCGCATCCGCCGTCCCGATGATCCGCCGCAGCTCGGCCGCGACGCCATCGAGCACCGCGCGCTTTTCCTTCATCCGCTTGGAATGGTTATAAACTTTGCCGGTGACGGTCGGCACGATCTGCTCGGCCTTCGTGCTTGCCACATGATCGAGACACTTCGCGATCCACGCGTCGTCGAAGCCGAGATCGCCGGCCAGGGTCGCCGCCGTCCGGCGCAGGTCATGGGGCGTGAACGGCTTGAGGCCGAGCAGCTCGCAGAGCCCAACGGTTTTGGTCTTGTCCTTGTTCGTCTCGTGCTTGGTACCACGCAGCGCGTCGGCCATCGCCTTGCGGTGGATCGGCTGGCCCTTGTACATGGGGCTCTCGAAAACGAACTGCTGATCATCAGAGGCGAGCGCTTCCTTGATGATCTCAACCGCCAGATCAGACAGCGGCTGCTGGATCACCCGCCGCTTCTTGACTCGCTTGAGGGGGACGTCGAAGCGCGGATGTTTGCCGTCGAGGTCAAACAGCTCATCCCGATGCGCACCGAGCAGTTCGCGTGAGCGCAGCATGGTGACCAACTCGAACTTGAGGGCGAGGCGCGTGCGGCGGTCATAGGGCAGATCATTGCGGTCGAGACCGTGCCAGAAGATCCTTATCTCGTCTTCGGACAATACCCGTGTGCGCGGATGTTCAGCGTCCAGCTTCGGCAGGTTGACGCATGGGCTGGCGGTAACGTAGTCGCGCCCAGCCTCCGCCGCCCAGTTGAACAGGCCCGAAGCTGCCTTGCGCATGTGGCGCGCATTACTGACCGACGGAATGCCGAACTTGCCCTCGACGATGTCGTTCGAGAGCGTGGCTATGTCGTGCTTAGTGACCTCCAAGGCCAGTTTCTTGCCGAGGCGAGGCCGGATGAAGCGGTCGAGGTGGCTTGCCGTGTTCTCCCAGCTCTCCAGCCGGGGCCGCATCTCGCCGTCTGGCTTCTTGACCAGCGTCTTCATCCACTTGATGCGCTCGTCGATGATCTCGGCGACGGTCTTGCCCCGCTTGGCCTTCGCGGTCTTCTGGTCGCGGAAGGTTTCGGAGAGGGCGTCGCCGCCCATGGCCTTGAGGCCATAGACCTTGCTGCGGGCGTCCTCGACAGTGAAGGTCTCCGGATTGTAGAGGCCGAGCCAGCCGGTGCGCTGCTTGCCGGTCTGCCGGTCGGTGAACTTGAAGGAGAAGGTCGCGACACCCGCCGTGGTGATGCTGACGTAGAGACCAGGGCACTTGCGGTCGTAGAACTTGGTCCGCTCGGCGACCCGCTTCTCGCACAGGCGGTCGGTCAGGATGATGCTGCTGTTGCGGCCGCGCTTGCCGACGGGGGAGGGGGCGATGCTACTATCCATCTGGTTTCGGCTCCTAAGGCTTGGGACCAAAGGGCYCGGCTTTGAAGCCTTCAGTTTGTCGTGCGGACGCTGAAAGGCTTAGGGCCGGGCCCTTTATTTGGTGAAGCCCGCTGAAACAGCCCGCATCAGGGTAGTCGAAAAGCACTTGTTTAAAAGTCTTTTGTTAGTTTCGGCGTGTTTCACCGAATGCCAAAATATAGACGTGTGGTCCTGGCCGTCGTTGCTACGGTCAAGCTCTTGCGAATGCGGCAGTCGCGTCAACCGGCGYGGTGTCGGTGAATTCCGCTGGGGTGAGGGAGGCCAGAAGGAACTCGGCTCCCGGGAGAGCACGGCATAAGCCGTCCAACCACTGCGCAGGGAAGGCCGAGTGATTGGCACCACCTGTATGCTGCTGTGCGGTTCTTTTGCGCTACCTTTCGCGCAGCAGACCGCGGGTGCGAGGTCAGCACCCGGCCTTCCCTGCGCCCTCTTGGCTTGGAGGGTGGAGCGACGAAGCAAAGCTCGGGCGAATTGCGCCGCGAGGACGGGACGGCGTGTCTGCAACGTTGAGATGCGTGTTGGAGAATGACGCCGATGCACCTTGCTCCGTCATTGCGAGCGCAGCGAAGCAATCCAGACTGCCACCGCGGAAAGATTCTGGATTGCTTCGCTGCGCTCGCAATGACGGGATTGGGGAAGCTGCGCGCCAGGAACTCGGACATCGTAGGGTGGGCAAAGCGACTTGTCCGCCGTAGCTCGAAGAGCGAGGGCGGAAGCGTGCCCACCATCTTTAAGCGTGACCATCGAAACGGTGGGCACGGCGCTTTACGCCTTTGCCCACCCTACGGCACGCCCCTAATTCAACACCCGCTTGTTGTCCGGGCTATCGAGCGAAAACGTCGGCACGTCGATCTCGAAGCGTTCGCCGCTTTCGCTGACCATCTGGTAGCGGCCGGTCATGAAGCCGGAGGCGGTCGAGAGCGGCACGCCGGAGGTATATTCGAAGCGCTCGCCGGGGGCCAGGGTCGGCTGCTCGCCGACCACGCCCTCGCCCTTCACCTCCTGCTGGCGGCCGGTGGCGTCGGTGATGATCCAGTGCCGGGTCTTGAGCTGCACGGTCTCGTCGCCGGAATTGGTAATGACGATGGTGTAGGACCAGAAATAGCGGGAGCGGTCGGCCGACGACTGTTCCGGAACAAAGTTCGGCTCGACGGTCACTTCGATCTGGCGGGTCACGGCGCGGTACATGGCTGCCATCATAACGAAAACCCGGCCGGGAACCAAACGCCGCGGGCGGCTTTCGCGACATCGTCCCGCCAGAATTCGCGGAGAAAGACACCCCCAAAGAAAGACACCCTTATGTGATCCGGCCGCTTTGCGAGACGACGGCCGGACCGGTACAATCCTTATAACGTCGCGATTTGAGTGAGGGTTTTCAGGCCCCGATGACCATTGCGGACCAAGTGACGGGATCGACGATCGCGGGAGCCAAGCCTGTGGACGCAAAGCCGCGTGCGGCCGCGCCGGCCATCTCGCTGCCCGCCATCGGCGAGCGCGAGCTCAGGCTCGACCTGTTCCGCGGCCTCGCGCTGTGGCTGATCTTCATCGACCATCTGCCGACGAGTCTGCTGACCTGGTTCACGATCCGCAATTACGGCTTCAGCGACGCCACCGAGATCTTCATCTTCATCTCCGGCTACACCGCCGCCTTCGTCTACGGCCGCGCGATGCTGGAGAGCGGCGTCGTCATCGCCACCGCGCGCATCCTGCGCCGGGTCTGGCAGATCTATGTCGCCCACGTCTTCCTGTTCACGATCTTTCTCGCCGAGATCTCCTACGTCGCGACCAGCTTCGAGAACCCGCTCTACACCGAAGAGATGGGCATCATGGACTTCCTCAAGCAGCCCGACGTCACCATCGTGCAGGCGCTGCTRCTGCGCTTCCGTCCGGTCAACATGGACGTGCTGCCGCTCTACATCGTGCTGATGCTGGCGCTGCCCGTGATCCTGTGGTCGATGAAGTGGAAGCCCGACGTCACGCTCGGCCTCTCGGTCGTGCTCTACGTGGTCACCTGGCAATACGACCTCTACTTCTCCGCCTATCCGAACGGCTTCTGGGCGTTCAATCCGCTGGCCTGGCAATTGCTTTTCGTCTTCGGTGCATGGTGTGCGCTCGGAGGTGCGCGGCGCATGTCGCGTATTCTGGCTTCACCGGTGACGATGTGGATCGCGATCGCCTATATTGCGGCGGCGTTCTACGTGACGCTGACCTGGTACCTGCCGCAGCTCTCGCATCTGATGCCGAAGCGGCTCGAACAGTGGATGTATCCGATCGACAAGACCGATCTCGACGTGCTGCGCTTCACGCATTTCCTGGCGCTGGCCGCGCTCACCGTGCGCTTCCTGCCGCGCGACTGGCCGGGCCTGAAATCGCCCTGGCTGCGGCCGCTGATCCTGTGCGGCCAGCATTCGCTGGAGATCTTCTGCCTCGGCGTCTTCCTGGCCTTCGCCGGTCATTTCATCCTGGCCGAGGTCTCCGGCGGCGCGGTCATGCATGCGGTGATTAGTCTCTCCGGAATCCTGATCATGTGGGGCGTCGCCTGGGTGATTTCGTGGTACAAGCGCGTAGCTGACAAGAGCGGTGCGAAAACCAAAAACGCCGTCGGCAACGCCGATATGGCGGGAGGGGGCTGATGAAGGCGAAGGTTCTCCTGAGCCTGATCCTGCTATGCGGTGGCCTCGCCGCGCCGTCGGCGCGCGCGGAGGATGCTGCGCAGCCCGCTCCGGCCGCGCCCGCAGCCTGCGAATTGCCCTCCTATCTGCTCAGCAGCGAAGCCCAGCTTCCCAAGGTCGCCGACGCCATCAAGGCCGGCAAACCGCTCGAAATCCTGGTCATCGGCAGCCGCTCGACCACGATTCCGGCCTCCGAGGACGCTTCCTATCCGGCGCGCATGCAGGCCATTTTGAAGGACAAGCTGCCGCCGTCGGAAGCGGTGCACGTCTCCGTAGAAATACAGAGCAAGAAGACGGCAGAGGAGGCGGCCGCCAGCTTCGTTAAGCTGATGGAAGCAAAAAGGCCTACTTTGGTCATCTGGCAGACCGGGACCGTGGATGCTATCCGAGCAATCGATCCCGACGATTTTCGCGGCGCGGTGACCGAAGGGGTTTCCGCATTGCAAAAGGCAGGGGCTGACGTCGTGTTGATGAACTTGCAGTACAGCCCGCGGACCGAAACCATGATCTCGGTGCCGCCCTATCTCGACAACATGCGGGTGGTGGCACAGGAGCACGACATCCCGCTGTTCGATCGTTTCGCGATCATGCGGCAGTGGAACGATCAGGGTCAGTTCGACCTGTTCAGCCCGTCCCGCGGGCCTGAGCTGGCGAAACAGGTCCATGATTGCCTTGGCCGGGCGTTGGCACAATTCGTGATTGATGCTGCCCATCTGGGGCCGGCCCAGCAGCAAAATTGAGGTCTAGCGTTAATGAGTTCTCTCCGCCCTTTTGGCCTGACGGCATGGCTGGTTGCGCCCGCGGCGGCGGCGCTGTTGGTGCTGACGCCTGCTTCGCAATCGCGCGCGCAGGCTCAAGCCGCGCAGGCGACGCCCGCGCAGACCGCTAGTCCCGCCCCCGCATCGCCCTCCCAGACCACCGTCGCCGCGACGTCCCCCGAACAGCGCGGCATCACCGCGCGCGCCATCGACAAGGTGAAGCAGGTCGCGAAATCCGCCGGCGACGTCTTCAACCGCGTTCCCTGCCTGCCGCCGAAGGGCGGCTCGAAGACGATGGGCTCGCTGCCGCATGTCGCGAACAAGCTCGTCGCCGGCAAGCCTGTCGTGATCGTCGCGTTCGGCTCGTCGTCGACCGCCGGCTATGGTGCGAGCTCGCCCGATTTCAACTATCCGAACCGTCTCGCCGCGCAGCTGCGCCGGCAATATCCGACCGCCRACATCACCGTCATCAATGCCGGCGTCGGCGGCGAGGACGCGCCCGAGATGATGAAGCGCCTCCAGAAGGAGGTGATCGACGTGCATCCGGATATGGTGATCTGGCAGGTCGGCACCAACGCCGTGCTGCGCAATCTCGATCCCGGCGACACCGCCAAGATGGTCGAGGACGGCATCTCGCGCATCCAGGCCGCCGGCGGCGCCGATATCGTGCTGGTCGATCCGCAATATTCGCCGGCCGTCAACCAGCGCAAGGAGAGCGCCGGCAAGATGGTGAAGCTGCTCGGCAAGGTCGCCGAGCTCCGTCACGTCGGCATCTTCCCGCGCTTCGAGGTGATGCGCGACTGGCACGAGAACCAATCGATCCCGGTCGAGAGCTTCGTCATCGCCGACGGCCTGCACATGAACGATTGGGGCTACGCCTGCTTCGCCCAGCTCCTCGGCGACGACATCATCCGCTCCGTCGGCCAGATCAAGCTCGGCGTCAACGTGCCCGGGGATGTGCGGGCGTACCGGCCGATGTAGGCTCGGCGTCGTAGGGTGGGTTAGGCGAAGCCGTAACCCACCATGCATCAACGATTGCGGAACGAAGTTGGTGGGTTACGCCGAGCAGATGCGCTTCGCGCATCTGCAGGGCTAACCCACCCTACGAGTGCGAGTGCTTGGCTCGCCTCACGCCTTCTCCAGCGCCGCCGTCAGATCCTCGATCAGATCGTCCGCATGCTCGAGCCCCGCGGAGAAGCGGATGAAGCCCTCGCTGATGCCGAGCGCGGCGCGGTCTTCCGGCTTCAGGCGCTGATGYGTCGTGGTTGCCGGATGCGTGACGAGGCTCTTGGCGTCGCCGAGATTGTTCGAAATCTTCGCGAGCTTGAGCTCGTTGAGCACGCGGAACGCGGCTGYCTTGCCGCCCTTGACCTCGAAGCCGACCAGCGTCGAGCCGCCGCGCATCTGCTTCTTCACCAGCGCCGCCTGCGGATGATCGGCGCGGCCGGGATAGATCAGCCGCGAGATCTTGGGATGGCTCGCCAGCACCTCGGCGACGCGGGTCGCGGTGTCGGTCTGCGCGCGCACGCGCACGGCCAGCGTCTCCAGGCCCTTGAGCAGAACCCAGGCGTTGAACGGCGAGATCGACGGCCCGGTCTGGCGCATGAAATTGTGGAGGTGCTCGGCGATGAAGGCTTCCGAGGACAGGATGATGCCGCCGAGGCAGCGGCCCTGGCCGTCGATGTGCTTGGTCGCGGAATAGACCACGACGTCGGCCCCGAGCGCGAGCGGGCTCTGCCAGATCGGGGTCGCGAACACGTTGTCGACGACGAGCCGCGCGCCGCCCTTGTGCGCGATCTCGGCGATGCCGGGGATGTCGAGCACGTCGAGCGTCGGATTGGTCGGGCTCTCCAGGAAGAACGTCTTGGTGTTCGGTCGCAAGGCCCGCTGCCACTGGTCGAGATCGAGGCCGTCGACCAGCGTGGTCTCGATGCCGTAGCGCGGCAACAGGTCC
>NZ_JBFUES010000137.1:0-11216 GCF_056403875.1 Bradyrhizobium sp. P2_E8 | reverse complement strand
GCATAGGTGTTGCCTTGCAATCGGGCTTTTGTGTGCACCATGTGTGCATCGAGAATGTAGATTTGGCCTTTTGACCTCCAACGGAGAGACATTGATCTTGGAGAAAAGCAAAATATACCAAGGCTCGCTCGTGCTGGATTTCCCCGTCGCTCCAATCCCTTATAAGATCGAGCGACGACAAAATAGATCAAGGAAATGAACACCTTGCGCTGGAAATTTTCTACAGCCCCCATGATGAATTGGAGCGAGAGTTCAGGATTTTAAAACAGTTAGACGACGCCGTGTGCACCACGTGTGCACCGGGAGATCAAGAAAAATCTCATCACAGCCAATGTGAGAAGGCCTTCTGAAGTGGGTAGGAGTCGCCCCAGGTCGGGACGTGCACGTCTCTGGGCCGTGCGTTGCTCAGACCTGAAACACTTGCCGCGGCGAGCGCGTCAGACATTCGTGCCCGGTCTCAGTGACGAGCACTGTCTCGCTGATCGCGATGCCGTCGGCGGAGACATACATGTGGAACACCATACCTACCTCCAGCGTCCAATGGGCCGTGGGCAGGAAGATGCGCGAGAAGTCGCTGGTGCGCGGGCTATGGAGCGGATAGCAGCCGAGCGAATAGCCGGTGATTTTGGGGTAGTCGGGCCGCAGGCCATCGGCGAGCATCGCCTTTCGCGCCAGAGCATCGACGTCGGCGGCGTTGGCTCCAGGCTCGATCGCTTCGAACTGCCGGTCCTGGATATCGATAAGTCGCTGAGCGAGATGCTACCGGCGCGGGTCGATTTCTCCGATCACCGCCGAGCGCATCAGCCGGGCGCTATAGCCGTCGATATAGGGCAACAGCTCCATATGCAGGATATCGCCCTTGGCCAGCGGCTGCTTGGTCAGTCCGCCATGCAGGAACGCGTTGCCGACGCCAGCGGTAATGATCCCGGCGCGTGCGGCGTCCGCGCCTTCCTGCATGAAGACCTGATAGACGGCCGCTGCCGCGTCGCGGCCCGATCGGCCTTCGCCGGAGGCTTTCAGAGTTGCATCGATGCCGAGGTCGCCGATCGCGGCAGAGCGCCGGAGCACGGCGATCTCCCTCGTGCTCTTCCTGGCGCGGAGTTCGGCCATCACGCCGGAGAAGTCGACCAAGCGCGCGTCTGGCAGTTGCGCCGAGAGCTGCTTGAAGCGGGAGCGCGGCATGCAATAGGAATCCTCATCGAGCCCGACGCGGCCTGTCGCATAGCCAAGGCTACGGATGGTGTCGGCGAGCACCCGGATCGGGTCTTCCCAATCGGCGAAGGCAACGGAGCGCGACAGCCACGAGCTCTCGGTGAACGGGCCAAGGTCGACGGCGCGAAGTATCATGATCGGCTCGCCATCGCGCGGGAGGAGGCAGGCCCGGTACATGTTCTCCGAGATCAAGAAGCCGGTGACGTAGGCGAGGAACGCTCTGGTCGATGACGAGGACATCGAGTTCGCGGGCGGCCATCCGCTCGCGCACGCGCTTGATGCGCGCCTCATATTCGTCGATCGGAAACAACATCGTCATTCATCCTTGGCGGGATCGGGTGCGCGCGCTTCGGCGCCCACTATCCGCAAATCTCCAGAATAGCCAGCATGTAGATGCGGATCATGTCGATGAAGTCGACGATATCGACCCGCTCGTCGGGCATGGTGTTGTAGCGGCCGCCGGGGCCGCAGACGATGCCTTCCATCCCGCCGAAATAGTGCAGATGACCGGCATCAGTCCCATAGAAGCAGCTCGGGGCAACGGCGCCTGTCGGCTGCTCTTCGCCGCGTACCGCGCGATAGGCGCGGTTGACGGCCTCGACGATCGGGCTCGTACGCGCCACCTCGAAAGGCGGCATGGTCGGCACGCCGGAGCGGTCCTCCGACATGATCTCGGCCTTGAGGCCAGGGAACCGTGCTTCAAGCGCGTCGAGCTCGCGACGCATGTCGGCCATCGCGCCGGCCTCGGTCTGGCCTGGCGCATAGCGGCCCGAGCCCTTGATCCGCACGAAATCAGCGACCTGGGGCGTGCGCCATTCATGCAGCTCGCGGCCGAGCGCGCCGTGGACGACGCCGACATGGACGCGGTTGATCCGCTCATGCTCCGGCGAAAGGGCGCCCGAGAATTTCATCGCATTGAGGCGCGGAATGACGTCACACGCGGCCGCGATCGCATCGATCGCCTCTTCGCGCTTGGACAGATGACGGGTATTGCCGGTCAACTCGATGATGAACATGAAGGCGGCCGCATGCATCGTCATGGCCTTCAGATCGGTCGGCTCGGAGTTGATGAAATAGTCGGCGCGAAGTCCCTGCTCGACCAGCGAGTAGGTGCCGACGCCGCCCTGCAGCTCGCCCACCACGTAGGTGAGGATGACGTCACCCCTGAGTTTGACGCCGGCGCCGATCAGCGTCTTGACCGCGCAGAAGTAGGCGGCGTCGCCGGCCTTCATGTTGGAAACGCCGATGCCGTAGATGAAGGCGTCGTCGACCTTGCCTGCCCAGGGGTCGACGGTCCAGCCCTCGGTCACCGGGTTGGTGTCGAGATGGCCGWTGAACATCAGGCTCTTGCCGCCGCCCGCACCCTTCCAGCGGCCGACGGCGTTGACCCGGCCCTCCTTGCCGAAGGGCGCAAGCTCGGTCTCCAGTCCGATCTCACGCATGCGACCTGCCATGAAGGCTGCGAGCTGCTTTTCGCCGTCCGATTTGGAGTAGCTCTTGTGCTGCACCATGCGTGACAAGAGGTCGAGGGCGGCGGGCACATCGATTCGGGCGAGAAGTGCGTTGTGATCCATGGGGGAAGTCCTTGTCGTCAGCCGACTGGCACGGGCGAGGCGGCCATCAGTTCGCGGGTATAGGGATGGACGTGGTCTGCGTCGAAATCCTCGACCGGCAGCAGGTCGACCATCTCGCCTCGGCGCATCACCGCGATGCGGTGGGCGATTTGACGGATGAGGTTGAGATCGTGGGTGATGAAGAGAAAGGCGGTTCCGGTTTCCTCGCGCAGCGCCAGCAGCAATTCGATGATCTGTGCCTGCACGGAGACGTCCAGCGGCGCCGTGATCTCGTCGCAGATCACGAGTTTCGGCCGTGCGGCGAAGGCACGCGCGATGGCGATGCGCTGCTTCTCGCCGCCTGAAAGCTGATGGGGCCAGCGGTTGGCGTAGGATGCGGGCAGGCGCACCTGTTCGAGCAGGCGGGGAATATCCGCAAGATGGCCGCCGTAGAGCTTGAGAGGACGCGACAGGATCTCGTCGATCCTGTGACGCGGATTGAGCGAGGCATCGGGATGCTGGAATATGATCTGTACGTCGCGGCGGTAAGCGGCGTTCATGTCGCGCATGCGGTGGATCTCGTGCGCGTCGAAGGTGATCTTGCCCGAGAAGCGTGCAAGCCCGGTAAGGGCGCGCGCCATGGAAGACTTGCCAGAGCCGGACTCGCCGACAAGACCGAGGATCTCGCCGCCACGAACCTCGAGCCCGATCTTTTTCGTAGCCGGCGGCGGCGCGTCGCGAAACAGTCCGCCGCTGCCATATCGGACTTCGATGTCGGAGGCCGCGAGAACGACCTGGTCACCCGGCTTGTCATGGACAAGACGGCGTTCCGGTCTGGGCACGGCGTCTACAAGTGCGCGCGTGTTAGCATGTCGCGGCGCACGGAAGATGTCGGCTGCCGGCGCCTGCTCGACCAGGCGGCCGCGCTCCAGGACCGCGACCCGGTCCGCGACCCGCGTCACAAGCGCAAGATCGTGAGAAATATAGAGCGCGGCGACGCCCGTCTCCCGGCGTAGTCGCGCGAACAGTTCGAGGATGCGTGCGCCCGTGATCACGTCGAGTGCCGTGGTCGGCTCGTCGAACAGGATGACGTCGGGACGGCAGCCGAAGGCGGTGGCAATGATGACGCGCTGTTTTTCTCCGCCGGAGATCTCGTGAGGGTAGCGCCGCATGATTGCGGCAGGATTGTTGAGATCGACGTAGCCAAGCAGATTGATGGCGAGCGAACTGGCGTCGCGCTGCTTGAGGCCGCGGTGCTGGATCAGGGCTTCCGTGATTTGACGACCGATGGTGAGCGTCGGGTTGAGTGAGGTCGAGGGATCCTGAAACACCATGCCGAGCCGGCGGCCGCGTATCCTGGTGAGCTCGCCTGGGCTCAATCGTTGCAGGTCGATGTCGCCGAGACGCAACGAGCCGGCAACTTCACGGGCATTTTCCGGCAAATGGCGCATCAGCGCCCAGGCGAGCGAGCTCTTGCCGGAGCCGGACTCTCCGACCAGGCCCAGCACCTCGCCTGGTCCGATCTCCAGCGAAATGTCGTGCAGCACACGTACCGGGCCAGCGGACGAGATGTAGTCGAGCGTATAATTCTGGATCGAAAGTACGGGGGTCACCGCTCGTCCTTCGGGTTGAGGGCGTCGCGAAGACCATCGCCGACCAGGTTGAAGGCAATCGCGGTGAGTGCAATCGCGGCCGAGGGCGCGATCAATCCCCACGGTGCCTGATGCATGTATTGGCGCGCGTCCGCCACCATGAGGCCCCATTCGGATGCGGGCGGTTGGGCGCCGACGCCGAGAAAGCTCAGCGTCGCGAACAGCATGACGGCGAAGGATACGCGGATGGTGGATTCGATCACGATCGGCGCCATGACGTTCGGCAACATCTCGCGGAAGATGATCCAAGGCGCTCCCTCGCCACGCGCGATGGCCGCCTTGACATAGTCCTGATTGCGTACGTTGAGCGCGGCCGAGCGGGTCACCCGCGCCATGCCCGGCGCAAAGGCCACCGCGATGGCAATGACGGCATTGCCGGCGCCGTTGCCGAGCGTTGAGACCAGCAACAGGGCCATCAGAAGGCCGGGGATCGCCATCACGGCGTCGATCGTGCGCATGATGGCCTCGTCGGTTCGTCCGCCGAGATAGGCAGAGCCAACGCCGATGGTCGCTCCGGCTGCGCTGCCGACGAAGGTGGCGATGAAAGCGAGCGGCACGGTCGAACGCGCGCCGACCATCAGGCGGCTCAGGATGTCGCGGCCGAATTGATCGGCGCCAAGCCAGTTCTGCCAGCCGGGTGCGCGAAATCGGCCAAGAAAATCAATCTTCTCCGGCGCATAGGGCGCCAATGCGGGCCCGAACAGGCAGGCGGCCGCGATCAGCGCCAGCAGCACGATTCCGACGAAACCCTGTGGCTTTCGCATCAGGCGGATGAACAGCTCAGTCATAGCGGATCCGCGGGTCGAGAAACGCATAGGCCATGTCGGCGAGCGTGTTGGTGACGGCATAGGTCGCGGCCATGATCAACGCGCCCGCCTGGATCGAGGGCAGGTCGCGCGTGGTGATGGCGACCATCAGCGCGCGCCCGATGCCGGGAATGGCGAAGATCTCCTCGATCACGATGATCCCGCCGAGCAAATAGCCGACGTCGAGCGCGATGATGGTGACGACCGGCAACAGCGCGTTGCGCAGGGCGTGACGAAACACCACGGTGCGTTCCGGCAGGCCCTTCAGGCGCGCGGCGCGGATATAGTCCGATTTCAGCACGTCGAGCGTCTCGGAGCGCATCATGCGCATGACATGCGCGACGAGGATCAACGAGACAGTGAGCACCGGCAGCGCCAGATGACGGATGCCGTCGCCGAAATCCTCCAGTGGAGAGACGTAGCCGGTCGCCGGCAACCAATGCCATGTATCGGCCAGCAGCAGGGCAAGCAGCGTCGCAGTGACGAATTCCGGCAGCGAGACCCCGAGATAGGCAATCAGGCTGACGCCCGTGTCGGTGAGCCTGCCTTGCCGCAGCGCCGCGACCACGCCGAGCGGCACGGCAATGGCCAGCGTGACCAGGATGGCTGATACGGCCAGCAGCAGCGAGCGCGACAGCGCCGCCAGCAATTCCGGGCCGACGGGCAGGCTCGTGCGCATCGAGATGCCGAAATCGCCGGTGAAGACGTGGCGGGCCCAGCGACCATATTGCAGCCAGGATGGATCGCCGAGCCCCAGCCTCGTCCTGAGCGCGGCCAGCACTTCGGGCGTCGCGTTTTCCCCGAGCAGCGACTGGGCGGCGTCGGCCGGCAGGATCTGCGTGATGGCGAACACCAGCATCGAGACCACGATGACGGTGTAGACCATCAGCATCAAACGGCGCGCAAACCAGGCCAGCGACACCGAGCGCCTCCGGCGTCAGGCGCGCTTCGGCGCGCCGGCGCCGAGCGAGGCCATGTCGAGGCGGAACACCGAGCCGCGTGGATGGAGAGCGTATCCTTCGACGTAGGACCGTTGTGCCGCGAGCAGGTCGAAGAATGCCGAAATCACCGAGGGGACCTCGGCGTTCATCATGTCCTGAGCCTTGGCGTAGAGTGCCGTGCGCTTCGCTTCGTCGGTCTCGACGCGGGCTGCATTGATGACCGCGTCGAAGTCCGCGTTGTTCCAGTGGGTCTCGTTCCAGGCCGCGTCGGATGTGTAGAGCAGCTTGAAGACGGCGTCGGCGGTCGGCTGCATGTTGTAGAAGCCGACGTAGAAGTTGCCTTTCTTCCAGACCTGGTCGAGATAGGTGGCATGCGGCATGGTCTGCACGTTGATGCGGAAGCCCGCCGCGGCCGCCATCTCGCGAACGGCGACGCCGAGCTGCGTGCGGGTTGACGGCCTGTCGGACGCGACCAGCGTCAAATCGATGCCGTTGGGATAGCCTGCGTCGGCCAGCAGCTTCTTCGCCGTGGCGATGTCGGGCTTCTTCAGCGGAATGTTCTTGTAGAAGTGGTAGGCGGAGCTCAACGGCGTGTCGTTGCCTGGCGTGCCGTAGCCGCCGGCGACGAAGCCGACGGTTGCCTCGCGATCCACCACCAAGGCCAGGGCCTGGCGGACGCGCACGTCGTTGAACGGCTTCTGGTCGCATCCGAGGTTGATGTTCAGGAACTGGCCGGATGGGGTGCGCAGCGCCTTGACGCCATCGGCCTTGGCGAGGCGCTCATATTCGCCCGGCGCGGTCGTGAGCAACAGATCGATTTCACCGGAGATCATTGCGGACGCTTCGGCGGTGCGGTCCGGATAGACCAGCAGCTCGATCCGGTCGAGGTAGGGCCGCGCCGGATCATAATAAGCGGGGTTGCGTTCGACGACGATCCGGCGGTCGGGCTCGTACGACGCCAGCTTGAATGGGCCGGTGCCGTTGGCGGTGGTCGAAAGGCTCGCGAGGTCGCCGGCGATGACCTTGGCCGGAACGATACGCGCGTTGAGATAGGTGAGTGCCACTGGCAGGTCGGCATAGGCGCCTGCGAGCGTGAACTTGACGGTCAGCGGATCGACCGCGGCGACCTCCTTGATCGGGCCGACATTGGTGCGGCCGGGGGAAGCGGTCTTCGGATCGAGGATCGCGTTGATGGTGGCGACGACGTCGTCGGCGGTCAGCGGCGAACCGTCATGAAACGTCACGCCCGGGCGCAGCTTGAAGGTCCACTCGGTCAGCGTCGCGTTGGGCTCCCAGGACATCGCGAGGTCCGGCTCGACTGTCATGTCCGGCTTCAGCCGGGTGAGGTTGGAGTAGAGCAGTTCGGTGACGAGATATTCCGGGTTCACGCGCGCCAGCATCGGATGGATGACCGATGCGGCCTGGTCGACCGACATCCGGAGCACGCCGCCGCGCTTCGGGGCTTCGGCGAGGGCAATCCTGGGCAGACCGGCGAGGCTGATCGCGGTTCCCGCAAGGAAAAGACGGCGCGTGACGGACAGCATGGATGCGTGCTCCTTGAGCTAGCGGACGGCAGGTGTTTCGGGAGACAGATCGGAACGAAATTCGGCTGAAAGATAGGCAAGGACCGATTTCGCCAGCGCGACGATGTCGGCGCGCGTGGTAAATTCGCCGGGAGCGTGAATGCGGCTTTCCGGCCGGCCGAGGCCGGTCAACAGGATCTCCTGCATTCCGGTCCGTTGTACCCAGCCGAAATCAGAACAGCCCGTCGCACCCCATTTGGCGAAATCGTCCGGTGCGTATCCGAACCCGGCCGACAGCGCCTCCTGCCAGCGCGGCCAGTGCGGGCCTGTTGGATCGGATGTCGGCATGAGGTGGCCGGTGAGAACGACGTCGACGTCGGCCCCGGGGGCCGCCGCAAATATGGCGTTCTCGATTGTGGCACGCGCGGCCTGAAAGTCTTCTTCAGGAGCATAGCGCCGACAGACGAGAATTTCAAAGAGCGATGGAGTCTGGCCGCCGCATTGGCCGCCATGGGCTGCGGAAATATCAAGCTGGGCTGCGAGCGGATGCGTCGCATGCGGCGGCGCCGGCAGGGCGGACGTCCGCGCGGCGATATCTGGTTTCAATGCTGCGAGCGCATTGAGGATCGGCAGTGCGACCTCGATGGCGTTGGCGTTTGAACCGGCGGCTCTGGCTTGGCTTGCGTGAACCGTCTTGCCGCGCACGCGCACCAGCAGCGTGAAGAGACCAAAGCAGCCGGCCCAGATGCGCGGCGCTGCGGCACCGTTGAAGTTCAGAATGTGGCCTTCGAGCAAACCCTGCTCCGCCAGATAACGCACGCCGGGATAGAGTCCGGCTTCTTCGTCGGTGCAAAGCAGCAGCATCGGGTCGTAGCCGAGTGAAACACCGATCGTGTCGGCGGCGCGCAGCGCGAGCAGCACGGCCGCGATGGTGCCTTTCATGTCGGCGGCGCCGAGGCCGATCAGGCGATCGTCGTCGCGCGTCAACTGGAACGGATCGGTGGTCCACCCGGGCGCTGCCGGTACGGTGTCGACATGAAAATACAGCCCGAGCACCGGTTTGTCCGAGCGGCGGCGCGCGATGAGATTGGTTCTGCGCCCTTGCGCAGGGCCGCCCGCCACCCACCACAAATGCTCGGGGACTTCGACGCGTTGGCAGTCCAGGCCGAGTGTTGCAACGGCGCTCTCCATCAATCCGGCAAACGCTTCATATCCCGCGCCGGGCGGGAAACTCGTGTCGATCGCCACCATCCGAGCAAGATCGTCGATCGCACGCTCGACCGTGCGCTCGATTTCGGCGAAACCGTCGGTCAGCGTCGGGCTGGCCTGCCCAGGGCCTTGCGGTGGAGAAAACATTTGCGGCGGCTCATTTCTATATTCTATAAAGAAATATGCAAAGCCGATTGCTGTCAATTCCGAAGAATGAGGCAGGCGTGACCGGTAAACAGGCAAAAGCAGCGGCGAGCGACCAATCCAGCCTACCGGTTCCGTTGTACGAGCACGTCAAGCGGCAGATCGCCGAGGCGATCCTGGTGGGCGAACTGTCTCCGGGCACGGTGCTTCCCGGTGAAGTTGCACTTGCCGCGCGATACGGGGTTGCAGTCGGCACCATCCGCCGGGCGCTCGCGGACCTGACGGCCGACGGCATGCTGGTTCGCCGGCGCAAGACCGGGACGGTCGTGACCGGCCGCGCGCCACAACATAGTCTGCGCTTTTTCTTCCAGTATTTCCGACTTCATGGCGAAGACGGCGGGCTCCAGCGCTCCGTGCCCGAAGTCTTGTCCGTGACGTTGCGGCCGGCCGATGCAGAGGAGGCCATCCTCTTCACGGAAGTCGTTGGTGAGCCGCTGCTCTGTCTTCATCGCGTCCGACGTGTTGGCCGCGTGCCGGTGATGCATTCGCGAATACGGATCGTTGCGCGCCGAGTGCCCGATTTCCCACATGCGCCGGCAAGCGTGCCGGCGCTGCTCTACCTCCATCTGCTCGACGCCTATGGCATTCGCATCGCGGCGATACGCGAGAAGCTCATGGCAGAGCTCGCCGACAAGGAGGATCGGCGTCTACTTGCGCTGGCTTCGCCGAACGCCGTTCTGGTGATCCGCGAGGAAGCGTACGATCAAGCCGGTGCGCTTGCGATCCTGAGCGAGCACCGCGCCACGACTGCGCATCATCACTACGTGAACGAGATCCGCTAATCTGTTTCGAGCGGTTGCTCCGCGGGCGGCAGATTTGACACGGCCGCCCTGCTGAGATCATCAAGCAATCCGCGCGACGTTCCGCCGGGTCTGTCGAACATCGAGCGCAGAGGCCGATCACCGATGCGGGTTGTGACGCACGGACTAGAGATAGCATCCGCTTGTGCCAATCAGATCTCAAATGTTAATTCGCAGCGAATGTCGGTAGCGGTGGTTGTGTCTCCCCGAGCTGAACCAATTTGCCGTTTTCTCCCGCCGCTCGAACGCGTGCGCTTATTTGACTTTCTCCGACGACGCTTCCTTACGTTAGCTCGAATTGGCCCATGATGGATTGGAGCGAGAACTCTGGAGTTTCAATCGGTTAAGAGGCGGCGTATGCACGACGTGTGCACCGGGAGATCAAGAAAAATCTTCCGACATCCAACGTGAGCGAGTTTTCCGAAGTGGTCGGGGCGGTCGCGGGGCGCCGCTTCGTCGGCCACGCATTCGCGCAGCTACACCTACGGCTTGTTCGATCAGTGATGCAGCGTCCTTAATCAGCGGGTCCCAGGTTCGAGCCCTGGTGCGCGCACCACCCAAAACTCATTTCTCTTCAATGCGTTATTGGCAGAGGCGTTGAGAACAGAACGGGTCTCGTGCGACACTTTTTGTGGTCGCACGCCCTGCGACGAGTGGCGAAATTCCTAAAACGTTCGTGCTGAAATCCCGCAAAGGGTGGCACCGATTGGCAGCGTGTTTCGCGGCGAAAATCAACGAGAGAGCTGCGCGCGGTCGGTATGCTTTTGCTAGGTCTTCCGGCGGGCGATGGGAATGGTGATCGCGGCACTCAACTCGGACTCTCTGCGTTGTGCCACCGCAAATATCAATAAGTCGAGCACCACAGGATTTCTGCGGGGAAGCTCTTCAGTCCTTCCTTTCCCACCTGCAATTCGAGCAGATCGATGCCGGAATCGGCGCGATCCGCGTCGCGAGCTACGACAAGAATGGTTCAATAAACGTCCTGACCCGAGAGCGTTACCACGGTCCGGATCATGATGCGAATGTCCAACAAAATGCTCCAATTAGTGACGTACCAGACATCAAACTCAACGCGCTTCTTCATCAGGTCGATGGTAGGTGTCTCGCCGCGAAGGCCGTTCACCTGAGCCCAGCCGGTGAGGCCGGGTTTGACGTGACGGCGACAGGCATAATTGCCAATCATCTGGTCGTAATAGTTGTCATGCGCCAGAGCGTGCGGCCGCGGACCCACTAGCGACATTTCTCCGCGCAGCACGTTCCACAGTTGAGGCAATTCGTCGATGCTGGTCTTGCGCAAGATCCGCCCGATCCTGGTA
>NZ_JBFUES010000136.1:0-11231 GCF_056403875.1 Bradyrhizobium sp. P2_E8 | reverse complement strand
ATCCTGAAATGCTTCGCCTTCACGCCGAGCCAGATGCTGCCGCGCTATCATGACCTGATGAGCCGCAAGACCGGCGACGTCATGACGCCGGAGTTCATCTATGTCAGCCCCGATACGCGGCTGACGCGCGTGCTCCAGATCATGGTCGAGCATCGCATCAGGAGTATCATCGTGCTCGACAGCGCGCAGAAGCTGGTCGGCATCATCGCCCGCGAGGACGTCATCGCGGCGCTCAAGGCGACGGCGCGCGACTGACAGCGCCTCCAGTTCCCGCGATTTCAAACTCCGTGATTTCACGGAAGCAATCGGCCACCGCGTGCGCGGCGCCGGCCGCAGGCGATTGATGTGGCTCTCTGATCCGCGATCAGCCTCACATTAACAGAAATCCACCTAGCTTGATTTCAATCAATTCCCCGCGAGGGTGGATGTGGTTTCTGGCGCTGTGTTCTTTCAGAGAGAATCCGCGATGAGCCAGCCCTCCATCTCCAAATCCATGACATCAGGTGAAAGCGGCCTGGCTGTCGTGTTCGCAGCCACCGCCTTCCTCTGCGTGATCGCCGCGGCCAAGGCGCTCGATGCACCCTTCGCCTTCCACGCCGCGCTCAGCGCGGCGGCGAGCGTGGCTGCGGTGTTCTGCATCGTCAACCGCTACTTCGAGCGCCCGGCGGCGCTGCCGCCGGCGGAGATCAACGGCCGTCCCAACTACAACATGGGGCCGATCAAGTTCTCCTCCTTCATGGCGATGTTCTGGGGCATCGCCGGCTTCCTCGTCGGCCTCATCATCGCCTCGCAGCTGGCCTGGCCTGCGCTGAACTTCGATCTGCCCTGGATCAGTTTCGGCCGCCTGCGTCCTCTGCACACCTCCGCGGTGATCTTCGCCTTCGGCGGCAACGTGCTGATCGCGACATCCTTCTACGTCGTGCAGAAGTCCTGCCGCGTGCGCCTTGCCGGCGACCTCGCGCCCTGGTTCGTCGTGGTCGGCTACAATTTCTTCATCCTGGTCGCGGGCACCGGCTATCTGCTCGGCGTGACCCAGTCGAAGGAATATGCCGAGCCGGAATGGTACGCCGATCTCTGGCTGACCATCGTCTGGGTGGTCTATCTGCTCGTCTTCCTCGCCACCATCATCAAGCGCAAGGAACCGCACATCTTCGTCGCGAACTGGTTCTATCTGGCCTTCATCGTGACGATCGCGGTGCTGCATCTCGGCAACAACCCCGCGCTTCCCGTCTCGGTGTTCGGCTCGAAGTCCTACGTCGCCTGGGGCGGCATCCAGGATGCGATGTTCCAGTGGTGGTACGGCCATAACGCGGTCGGCTTCTTCCTGACCGCCGGCTTCCTCGCCATCATGTACTACTTCATCCCCAAGCGCGCCGAGCGGCCGATCTATTCCTACCGCCTGTCGATCATCCACTTCTGGGCGCTGATCTTCCTCTACATCTGGGCAGGTCCGCACCATCTGCACTACACGGCGCTGCCCGACTGGACGCAGACGCTCGGCATGACCTTCTCGATCATGCTGTGGATGCCCTCCTGGGGCGGCATGATCAACGGCCTGATGACGCTGTCGGGTGCCTGGGACAAGCTGCGCACCGACCCCGTGCTGCGCATGCTCGTGGTCTCCGTCGCCTTCTACGGCATGTCGACCTTCGAAGGCCCGATGATGTCGATCAAGGTGGTCAACTCGCTCAGCCACTACACCGACTGGACCATCGGCCACGTGCACTCCGGTGCACTCGGCTGGGTCGGCTTCGTCTCCTTCGGCGCGCTCTACTGCCTGGTGCCGTGGGCCTGGAATCGCAAGGGCCTCTACAGCCTGAAGCTCGTCAACTGGCACTTCTGGGTCGCGACCCTCGGCATCGTGCTCTACATCTCGGCGATGTGGGTGTCCGGCATCCTCCAGGGCCTGATGTGGCGCGCCTACACCTCGCTCGGCTTCCTCGAATACTCCTTCATCGAGACCGTCGAGGCGATGCATCCCTTCTACGTCATCCGTGCTGCCGGTGGCGGGCTGTTCCTGATCGGCGCGCTGATCATGGCCTACAATCTCTGGATGACCGTCCGCGTCGGCGAAGCGGAAGTCCAGATGCCCGTCGCTCTTCAGCCGGCGGAATGAGGAGCTCAAGCAATGTCGTTCTGGACACGTCACCAAGTCTTCGAAAAGAACTCGATCATCCTGATCGTCGGCATCCTGCTGGTGATCGCGATCGGCGGCCTCGTCGAGATCACCCCGCTGTTCTACCTCAAGAGCACGATCGAGGCGGTCGACGGCGTCAGGCCGTACACACCGCTGGAGCTCGCGGGCCGCAACGTCTACGTCCGCGAGGGCTGTTATCTCTGCCATTCGCAGATGATCCGGCCGCTGCGCGACGAGGTCGAGCGCTACGGCCACTTCTCGCTGGCCGCCGAGAGCATGTTCGACCATCCGTTCCAGTGGGGCTCGAAGCGCACCGGTCCGGACCTTGCCCGCGTCGGCGCCAAGTATTCCGACGACTGGCACGTCACCCATCTGACCAACCCGCGCGCGATCGTGCCGCAGTCGGTGATGCCGGGCTATCCGTTCCTCAGCGCAACCGAAGTGGATCCGGACACGATCGCCGACCACATGCGTACGCTCCGGACCGTCGGCGTGCCCTACACGGACGACCAGATCGCCAACGCGGGCGCCGATCTGAAGGCCCAGGCCGATCCGGACAATGCCGGCTCCGACGCCTTCAGCAAGCGCTACGCCAAGGCCGTCGTGCGCAACTTCGACGGCAAGACCGGTACGCCGACCGAGATGGACGCGCTGATCGCGTACCTGCAGATGCTCGGCACGCTGGTCGACTTCAAGATCTACAACGAGAAAGCCAATCTTCGCTGAGAGGGCATCAACGATGAAAGCCATCCTGACACTCGACAATCTCGCGTCCGGTCTCGTGACCACGATCTGGACGCCGGTGTTCGTCGCGATCTTTCTCGCGATCATCGCCTACGCATTTTGGCCCCGTAACAAGGCTGCGTTCGACGAAGCAGCACACCTGCCGTTGCGGGAGGAGTGAGAGACCATGACCGATCATAGCGAATTCGATTCTGTTTCCGGCAAGACGACGACCGGACATGAGTGGGACGGCATCAAGGAGCTCAACACGCCGCTGCCGCGCTGGTGGGTGATCAGCTTCTATCTCACCATCGTCTGGTCGATCGGCTACTGGATCGTCTATCCGGCCTGGCCGCTGATTTCGAGCAATACGACCGGGCTGCTCGGCTACTCGACGCGCGCCAGCCTCGCAGTAGAGCTCGCCAATCTCGAGGCGCTCCGCGGTGAGAAGATGGCGGCGTTGGCGGCGGCGCCGCTCGCAGACATCGAGAAGGATCCGGCCCTGCTGGCGCTTGCGCGCGCGAAAGGCAAGACCGTGTTCGGCGACAATTGCGCGCCGTGCCACGGCTCCGGCGGTGCCGGCGCCAAGGGCTTCCCGAACCTGAACGACGACGACTGGCTGTGGGGCGGCACGCTCGACCAGATCATGCAGACCATCCAGTTCGGGGTCCGCTCCGGTCATGCCAAGACGCACGAGGGCCAGATGCTCGCCTTCGGCAAGGACGGCGTGCTGAAGGGCGACGAGATCGTCACGGTCGCCAATTACGTGCGGTCGCTGTCGGGGCTGCCGACCCGGGCGGGCTACGACAAGGCCAAGGGCGAGAAGATCTTCGTCGAGAATTGCGTCGCCTGCCACGGTGATGGCGGCAAGGGCAACCAGGAGATGGGCGCGCCTGATCTGACCGACAAGATCTGGCTCTATGGCTCGGACGAGGTCGCCCTGATCGAGACCATCAGCCAGGGCCGCGCCGGCGTCATGCCGGCCTGGGAAGGGCGGCTCGATCCCGCCACCATCAAGGCGATGGCGGTCTACGTCCACTCGCTGGGCGGTGGAAAATAGCTGATCAGCAGCGAACGGGGGTGAACAAAAGTGCCCCCGTTTGAGCTGGATCAACTGAAGCAGCGACGTCGGGTCTAGGTTCAATCGCACCCCCTCGAGAAGTTTCAGGTGATGAACAAGACCGTGAACCCGAAAGACCTCACATCGGACGATGACGTCGGGCCCCTCTACGCAGCCCGGAAGAAGGTCTATCCCCAGAGCGTCTCCGGCACGTTTCGCCGGATCAAATGGGGCCTGATGGCGTTCTGCCTCGGCGTTTACTACTTCCTGCCCTTCGTGCGCTGGAATCGCGGCCTTGGCGCGCCGAGCCAGGCGGTGCTGATCGACCTGCCCAACAGCCGCTTCTATTTCTTCTTCATCGAGCTGTGGCCGCAGGAGGTCTACTACTTCACCGGCCTGTTGATCGTCGCCGCGGTCGCGCTGTTCCTGATGAACTCCATCGGCGGCCGGATCTGGTGCGGCTATCTCTGTCCGCAGACCGTCTGGACCGACCTGTTCTATGCTGTCGAACGCCTGATCGAGGGCGACCGCCGCGAGCGGATGAAGAAGGACAAATCGTCCGACCCGATGAAGCTCGAGCGCATCTCCGAGATCGTGCTCAAGCATTCGATCTGGCTGCTGATCGCCTGGTGGACCGGCGGTGCCTGGGTGCYCTACTTCAACGACGCGCCGACCCTGGTGAAGGAGCTCGTGACCTTCCAGGGACCGATGATCGCCTATATCTGGATCGGCATCCTCACCGCGACGACCTATTTGCTCGCCGGCTACATGCGCGAGCAGGTCTGCACTTACATGTGCCCGTGGCCGCGGATCCAGGCGGCGCTCACCGACGAATGGGCGCTCAACGTCACCTACCGTTACGACCGCGGCGAGAAGCGCACCTCGGTCAAGAAGGCGGCCGAGCTGCGCGCGCTCGGCGAGCAGGTCGGCGATTGCGTCGATTGCTACYAGTGCGTCGCGGTTTGCCCGACCGGCATCGACATCCGCAACGGACCGCAGATGGAATGCATCCAGTGCGGGCTCTGCATCGACGCCTGCGACAACGTGATGACCAAGATCGGCCGGCCGAAGCGCCTGATCGGCTATGACAACGACGTCAACATCCATCGCCGCCAGGAAGGCAAGGCGCCGATCTACCGGATCGTCCGGGCCCGCACCGTGGTCTACAGCGTGATCATCGCGGCCGTCGGCGGCTTCATGATCTATACGCTCGCGACCCGCAGCCTGCTCGACGTCAACGTGCTGCATGACCGCAATCCGGTCGCGGTCAAGCTCAGCGACGGCTCGATCCGCAACGCCTACACGGTTCGGCTGCTCAACAAGAGCGGCTACGACCGCGTCATCGCGATCGACGCGAACGGTCCGGCCAATTTGACGGTTCACGTCATCRGCATCGATGCGGTGACGCCTGATAGGCCGATGATCGTGATCCCCCGCGACTCCACAAGCGAGCTGCGCCTGCTCGTCACCGCGCCGGCGGAAGGCAATCCGGAGAAGTCGATCCCGGTTCACTTCCACGTCACCGATATCGGGCTCGGCGAGGTCGCGTCCGCCACCGACAATTTCGTCGCGCCCTAGGATCAGGAGACAGCCATGGCCTCCAAGCCGCTGACCGGAACAAAAGTCTTCCTGATGCTGGTCGCTTTCTTCGGCGTCGTGATTGGCGTCAACATGACCATGATGAAGCTCGCGATCGCGACGCTGCCAGGCACCGACGTCGACAGCCCCTATGCCGCGGGTCTCACCTATGATCGCGAGATCTCGGCGGCGCAGGACCAGGCCGCACGTAAATGGAAGGTCAACGCCCATATCGAGCGCAGTACCGATGGTGGCGCCGTGCTTCAGGTTGAGGCACGCGATGCCAGCGGCCAGCCGATGAGCGGCCTGAAATTCGGCGGGCGCCTGGAGCGTCCGACCGACAAGCGCGCTGATCTGGCGGTCGAACTCTCCGAGGCCGGCATAGGCATCTATCGCGGCAGTGCCGCTGCCGTTGCACCGGGCCAGTGGGATCTCGTGATCGAAGGCGAAGCGCGCGGCACGCGCGTGTTCCTGTCGCGCAACCGCGTGATCCTGAACTGAAGGACTTCGTCATGCACGTCACGCGGGATTTCTCGCACTACGTCCGGAGCGCGGGCGAGGGTATCGAGCACATCGACCTCGCGGTCGAAGGCGTCCACTGCGCCGGCTGCATGGCCAAGATCGAGCGCGGATTGTCCGTCATCCCCGACGTCACGCTGGCGCGCGTGAACCTCACCGACCGCCGCGTCGCGCTCGAATGGAAAGCGGGCACGCTCGACCCGAGCCGTTTCATCGATCGGCTCGAAGAGCTCGGCTACAAGGCCTATCCGTTCGAGACCGAGAGCGCGGAAGTGGCGGAGGTCGCCGAATCCCGTTTCCTGCTGCGCTGCCTCGGGGTTGCGGCGTTCGCCACCATGAACGTGATGATGCTGTCGATCCCGGTATGGTCGGGCAACGTCTCGGACATGCTGCCCGAGCAGCGCGACTTCTTCCACTGGCTGTCGGCCCTGATCGCGCTGCCGGCGGCCGCCTATGCCGGCCAGCCGTTCTTCCGCTCCGCCTGGCGCGCGCTGTCGAACAAGACCACCAACATGGACGTGCCGATCTCGATCGGCGTGATCCTCGCGCTCGGCATGTCCGTGGTCGAAACCATCCATCATGCCGAGCACGCCTATTTCGACGCGGCGATCATGCTGCTGACGTTCCTGCTGGTCGGCCGCTTCCTCGACCAGAACATGCGGCGGCGGACGCGTGCGGTCGCCGGCAATCTCGCCGCGCTGAAGGCGGAGACGGCGGCCAGGTTCGTCGGGCCTGACGAGATTTCACAAGTGCCCGTCGCCGTGATCAATCCTGGCGACATCGTGCTGCTGCGGCCCGGTGAGCGTTGTGCGGTCGACGGCACCGTGATCGAGGGGCGTTCCGAGATCGACCAGAGCCTGATCACCGGCGAGACGCTCTATGTCACGGCCGAGCAGGGCACGCCGGTCTATGCCGGCTCCATGAACATCTCCGGCACGCTGCGGGTGCGCGTTTCGGCGGCTTCCGAAGCAACGCTGCTCGCCGAGATCACGCGGCTGCTCGACAACGCGCTCCAGGCACGCTCGCGCTACATGCGGCTCGCCGACCGCGCCTCGCGGCTCTACGCGCCGGTGGTGCATGCGACCGCGCTCATCACCATTTTGGGCTGGGTCATCGCGGGTGCGTCCTGGCATGATGCGATCGTCACCGGCGTTGCGGTGCTGATCATCACCTGTCCCTGCGCGCTCGGGCTTGCGATTCCGACGGTTCAGACGGTGGCCTCGGGCGCGATGTTCAAGTCCGGCGTGCTGCTCAATTCCGGCGATGCGATCGAGCGGCTGGCGGAAGCCGACCACGTCATCTTCGACAAGACCGGCACGCTGACGCTGCCCGATCTCGAAGTGATGAACGCGGCTGACATTCCCGCCGACATCTTCGAACTGGCCGGGCGGCTCGCGCTGTCGAGCCATCATCCGGTCGCCGCCGCGGTGGCGCAGGCCGCCGGCGCCAGGTCGCCGATCGTCGGTGCGGTCGAGGAGGCCGGGCAGGGCGTGCGCGCAGTCGCCGACGGCATCGAGATCCGCCTTGGCCGTCCGTCCTTCTGCGGCGCCGAGGCGCTGGTCGGCGGCGCCACGCTCGATCCTGAAGCGTCGGTCGTGGCTTTCAGCAAGGGAGCCGAAAAATTCATCCTCTCGGTGCGTCAGGGCCTGCGCCCGGACGCTCAGGCCGTGATCGCGGCGCTGAAGGCGCGGGGCATCGGCATCGAGATCCTCTCCGGCGACCGCGAGCCGGCGGTGAAGGCCGCCGCCCACGCGCTCTCCATTCCCGAATGGCGCGCCGGCGTCACGCCGGCCGACAAGATCGCGCGGATCGAGGAATTGAAGCGGCGCGGTGCAAGAGTGCTGATGGTCGGCGACGGCATGAACGATGCGCCCTCGCTGGCGGCGGCCCATGTCTCGATGTCGCCGATCTCGGCCGCGCATCTCAGCCAGGCCACCGCCGATCTCGTCTTCCTCGGCCGGCCGCTGGCGCCCGTCGTCGCCGCGATCGATTCCGCGCGCAAGGCGCTGCACCTGATGCGGCAGAACCTCTGGCTTGCCATCGGCTATAACGTCCTTGCGGTGCCGGTCGCGATCAGCGGCGTCGTGACGCCGCTGATTGCCGCCGCCGCCATGAGCGGATCGTCGATCCTGGTCATGCTGAATTCGCTGCGCGCACGCAGCGCCTCGCGGGAGATCGTGTGATGGAAATCCTGGTCATCCTGGTCCCGCTGGCGCTGGCGCTGGGAGGCGCCGGCCTCGTCGCCTTCCTCTGGTCGCTCAGAAGCGGCCAGTACGACGATCTCGATGGCGCCGCCTGGCGCGCGATCGCCGACGACGAACCGCCGCAGGAGGCTCCGGTCAAGCGCTAGCGCTTGAGGGCGAATGTGAGCATGGCGGCGGCCGCGAGGGCCACGCCGACACCGGCGACGCAGGCGTGCCAGCCGAAGCTGTCGAACAGCCGCCCGAGCACGGCCGTGCCGACGAGCCCGCCAAAGAAGTAACAGGCAAGATAGGTCCCGCTGGCGACGCCGCGGTTGTCGGTGGCGGCTTGCCCGACGAAACCGGTCGCGGCCGCCTGCGCGAAGAATGTGCCGACACCAACGAGGACCATGCCGGTGAGCACTTCGCCCAGATGCGACGCCAGCATCAGCGGCAGGCCCAGTCCGGCCACAGCGAGCGAGCCCCATATTGTCGGCCGTGTCCCGAGCCGCGATGCCACCCTGCCGGCGAGCAACGTCGTGACCACTGACGGCAGGAAGACGAAATAGACGAGGCCCAGATCCATCATGCCGAGCGACAGCGGCGGCCGGACCAGCACGAAATTGACGAAAGTGAAGGTGCCGATGAAGGCGAACAGGATGCAGAAGCCGATGCCGTAGGCTGCACGCAGCCGCGGATTGCGCCAATGCGCGATCATGGCGACAAGCGGCGGGCCCGCCGGCGTCATGGCGTGCATCGGCTGCGCGCGTCGAATGGTGAAATAGACCAGCGCCGCGCCGGCGAGGTTGAGCGTCGCGAAGAAATAGAAATTCCAGGCGAGACCGAGGCCGTCGGCGACCGCCGCCGAGATCAGCCGGCCGACGAGATTGCTGGCGACATTGCCGGTGATGTAGGCGGCAAACGCGCCGCCGGCGTCCATCGCGCTGCATTGTTCGCCGAGATAGGCGAGGGTGAGCGCGAAGGCGGATGCCATGCACAGGCCTTGCGCGATCCGCAAGGCGGTGAAGACCGCAAGATTTGGCGCGGTCGCCAGCAGGCCCGTGGGGACCGCCAGCAGCGTGAGGCTGAGCAGGATGCCGGTCCGCCGGTTGATGCGCGGGCTGAAGAAGCCGACGACGAGGCTAGCCGTCGCCATGCCGAAGGTGCTGGCGTTGACGGCAAAGCCCATCGCCGCGGGCGTGACGCCGTAATGGCGCGTCAGCGAAGGCAGGATCGCCTGCGTCGCGAAGAGATCGACGACGGTCAGGAAGGCGGTGAGGCCGATGACGAGCGAACGAAGCGCAAGGCCCGGGGAATGCTCATCCATCATCATCGCGGTCGGTTTGATCGACGCGGAAAGATCGGTCATGGCTCGGCTCTCCGTTGATCTGTCATTCCGGGCTGGTGCGCAAGCACCAGACCCGGAATCTCGAGATTCCGGGTTCGCTTCGCGCCCCGGAACGACGGCTCACTCTGGGTGCCCGTTACATATGATGATCGTTGGGATCCCTGCGGACGTCGCCGACATAGAGAATGACCGTCTCCTTGCCGAGGTTCTTCCACCAATGCGAGGTGCCTGATACCTCGGGGCGGATGTCGCCGGCCTTGTGCACGATCGGATCGACGCAGTTGGAGGCGTATTCGACGATCTCGCCTTGCTGCACGAAGATCAGGGCAGGGCGATCGTCGTGGCTGTGCCAGGGCACGATGCCGCCGGGTTCGATGGTGAGCTTCCGGAAGCGCAGCTCGCGGCCCTCGATATGCGCCGGCTGCTTGCCGAGATCGATGGCTCCGAGCGTGACGTCGGTGACGCCGACCGGCTTGTAATCGACCATCTGATGCGCATTTGGCTTCATCTTGTCGGCGGGGCATTCGCCCGCAAAGGCCGGCTGCGCCGCAAAGGTCAGCATGCCGAGAACGGCAAGGCCGGACAAGTCTACGCGCGACAACATGTGATGCCTAGACATGGGGAAGTCTCCTCTGTTGGCCGCAACCTCGCTGGTCGCCGGCTATGGCAGGAGCTTCGTCGAGAGCGAGCCCGTCGTGAAATGCCGTTTCGCTTTCGGCGCGATAGCCCAGCGCTATGTCGATGCGCGGCGGCTATCGAACCGATCGGGCATCGGCATTTCCGCTTTCGGGATATCCGGCGTCCGATGGTGGGGCGCCCGATTGGCGGCGGCCGCCCCTTGCGGACGGCCGGACCAGGAACCTAATATTCGTCCTTCGAACGCCGGAGCGGAAGATGACGTCTCTCTCACCAGCTGATGCCGAGCAGCTCAAGCTTGCCTTCCAGCGCTGCCGCGAGATGGAGGGAACGCTGAACGAGCAGCTCCTCGCGTATGCCGACGCAAGCCGCCAGGTGTTTCCGGCCTATGGCGAGGCGGTCGATCGCCTGGTGGCGCGATTGAACGGGAACGGCGGCGGGGAGAACGCGCCGCGTCCGGGCGATGTGATGCCGCCATTCATGCTGCCTGACGAGGGCGGGCGTCTCGTGACGCTGCCCGCGCTGCTGGCGCAAGGCCCCGTCGTGGTGATGTTCTTCCGCGGCCACTGGTGTCCCTATTGCCGGCTCAATGTCCGCGCCGTGGTCCAGGCGCAGGACCGCGTCGAGGCGATGGGCGCGCAGATCGTTGCGATCATGCCGGAGACGCAGGAATACACTAGCCAGCTCAAGGCTGATTCCGGTGCGCCATTTCCGATCCTGACCGATCTCGACAATGGCTATGCGCTGTCGCTCAATCTCGCGATCTGGCTCGGCGCCGAGATCCAGAGACTGTTGTCCTATCAGGACATGGCGAAATTCCACGGCAATGACGGCTGGATGCTGCCGATCCCTGCGGTGTTCGTGGTCGGCCGCGACGGCATCGTCAAGGCGCGCTTCGTCGATCCAGATTTCCGCAAGCGCATGGAGATCGACGATCTGCTCGAGGCGTTGGAGAGCGCGAGCCGGGAGAACTGAGGCTGCGCACTTTTCTTACCCTCTCCCCTTGTGGGAGAGGGTGGCTCGCCGCGTAGCGGCGAGACCGGTGAGGGG
>NZ_JBFUES010000135.1:0-11346 GCF_056403875.1 Bradyrhizobium sp. P2_E8 | reverse complement strand
ACCTAGCTCCCTACCTGTTCCTGCCGTCGCTCCAATTGGATCTTCCACGTATATCGCTGCTGATCATCGTGGGCGCGATTATCATTTTCGCCGGCCAGTTGCTGATGCGCATAATGTTCTCCGTGGCCGAAGAGCGGAGCTTCTATGGCTAGCGTTGGCGACCCTGTGAAGTGGCCTGCCAAGTTCTAACGCGCGCCGGCCCATAGTCGGAGCGTTGAAGCTCCTAAGAGGTGACATCGGTGACCACGGAAGTTTTGTCCTCCCTGGAGCAGGCGGTGCTCGAAGCTATTGCGCTTCAGGTGCCCGAAGTCGCCGATGCGCTTGCCGGTCAGCAGGGGAAAGTGCGCGCCATTGCCCGAGAGAACACCGGAGCCGGTTTCTATACCACGCTTGATGTCTCACATTCGCCAATCAAAGGTATTGCCTCGCCATTGGGCGATGTCGGAGCGACTGTTGTCGGGCTTGAGCACGGGATGGGATTTCTGCTCTGGCTTCAGGAAGGTCGCATTCATCTGCTGGAAGGCTACTCATACGAGAGCACGTCTGGCATCGATTTTGAGCAAGTAGCTTTCGGGGCAGTCGGGCCGCGTACCTGATGATCCATCCGCCATGTCGCCTATTGGCCCAACGCGGAAGTCCTGCGACGTCCGCTTTCGCGCCGCTATCGGGGGCATAGCGGACGTCTAACGGCGTCCCGATTAATGAGTACACGCCCTAGTTCAGCGCATCGTATGTCAGGTCGTCGAATACGGTGACACTGTCGGCCTTGGTCCACAAGCCGATCATGCCGGGGTCCCTGATCGATTCGTCCTCGACCTCGAACATCGGCTTGCCGTCATACGTCACCTTGAATAGCTTTCCCGCGAATTCGCAACGCAGGGAATGCCATCGACCTGATGGCACCGATACCTTGACGCCATAGCCGCCTTTCCGGCCGACGATATCGAGCGCGCTGCGAACACCCTTGATCGTCTTGTAGAGCACAACATTGTCTTCAAGCGCGTTGGCCCGCACGACATAGTAATTGTCGGCATCCTTTGCGCGCCAGACAAGACCGGCCGCACGATCCTCGGTGCCTGCGATCGCCTTGAACTTGACCTCGACGAACCCGTCCAGAATGCTGGTGCCGTTCCTGAGCGCCACTGGAAACGTCGCCTGACCGGATTGCTTCAGGACGTTCGGCTTGCTTGGCGCCGTCGACTCCACCTCGACCGTCCATTTGGGCTGGCCACGACCCGTCATCGTCAGAGTCCAGCCTTCGGGCGCCGCGCCGGTTGCAGCGTTGTCAAAATTTACAGTTTCTGCCATCGCGTTTCCTTCCACCAACAATAGGAACAACGCCGCCCCCAAGCGCGCTGCGCTCATTCTTTGCGCGACGTCTAAGCTTCCCGCCTGTACTGATCGTACAGCGTTGCCGCGTTGTCCCATTTGATCGCTTCCATGTAGATGTCGACATACTTCGCGGCCGCGGCGCCATAATCCATGTGATAGGCGTGCTCATACATGTCGAGCACCAGCACGGGGCGTCCCCCGGCCAGCGTCGTCGTGTGGTCGGCGGCCCACTGATTGACCAGCCGCTTGTCGCGCGGTGAGTAGGAAAGAATCACCCAGCCGGAGCCGCCGCCTTCGGCCTTGCCCATGGCGGAGAACTCGGCGCGCCACCGCTCCATGCTGCCGAAATCGCGCGCGATCGCGTCGGCAAGTGCTGTGCTCGGCTTGCCGGCACCGCCGAGCCCGTCGAAATAGATTTCATGGAGGATCATCGAGTTTGACGCGACGAGCTCCTCGCGCTTCAGGCCGTTGATGACGAAGTTCGGAGCTTTCGCGAAGTCGAGCTCGGCGAGTTGCGTTCCGATCGCGTTGAGTCGCTTTACGGCGCCGACATAGTTGTTCTCGTAGTGGCTGACGAGCACCTTCTCCGAGATACCGGCAATGGATTTCGGATCGAACGGCATCGGCTTGGTCTGGTATGTCATTGGCCTGGCTCCTGTTGGCTGATTGACTTGCGCAAGGGCTTGCGTCCCCGTGAGTAGTGCGGTCGATGCCGCGGCGGCCCCCACGCCCCTGATGAAGTCTCGGCGGTCGGTATTCGTGGTCATGGCGTCCTCCACTTGATCGTCGTCCCCAACGTGCCCCGCGTGCTCGCTAGCTCCTGGTGCTCCCCGTCTTGTCGCGCGCGCAAATAGACCGCGCGGCCCTCGTCGATACGAACATCGACGAGGGCCGGCGCGCTGGCGGCACCAATTGACGGGACAATTTCTGTGATGAGATCGAGATGAAAGAAGACATGCAGCGTCCTTGGTGACCAGGACGCGATACTTGGGCATGTCGCCTCGCGGGGAGATCGCAAATCCCCGTGCCCCGAATTAAACGCCTGCCGGCGGCAGTGTCAATCTGCTGCGCGAGGTCGACGGGGTGACGATTTCTTGAAGAAGGTTCCCACCTTGTCGCGCACCGGGCCGTTTCGGTATTGTCCGTGCGCCTTCCGCAAAGGTCAAAAAGGACCGAGCCAATGCCCCTCAAAGCCGTCGTCTTCGACGCCTACGGAACGCTCTACGACATCCAGTCGGTCGCGGAGACCACCGAAGACGCGTTTCCGGGCTATGGCGAGATCATCACGCAGGTCTGGCGGATCAAGCAGCTTGAATACACCTGGTTGCGCTTGCTGATGCGGCGCTACCAGGATTTTGCCACCGTGACGCGCGACTCGCTGGCCTATACGCTGCGCGTGCTCGGGCTCGCTTACGAGAGCGAGGCGTTCGAGCGCGTCATCGAGAAATATCTGCATCTCGATCTCTATCCGGACGCGGCAGCAGCGCTTGCGGCGCTGAAGCCGCGCAAGCTCGCCATTCTCTCCAATGGCAGCCCGGAGATGCTCGATGCGCTCGTGCGCAACTCCGGGCTCGACCGCCTGCTCGATGCCACCATCAGCGTCGATGCCAGGAAGATCTTCAAACCGAGCCCGGAGGCCTATGAGCTGATCGGCGAGGTGCTGGCTACCACGCCTGACGAGGTCCTGTTCGTCTCCTCCAATCCCTGGGACGTGGCCGGCGCGAAGTCGTATGGATTGAACGTCGCCTGGATCGAACGGGTGACGCCCGAGGCGATGGCGCTGGCTTGCGTCGAGACCGAACTCGTGGCACCGCTGACGATGTTCAAGGCGATCCGCACCCAGATGGACGAGCTTGGCTTTGCGCCGGACCACCGTGTCCGCGCGCTCTCCGAGCTGCCAAGGATCGCCTAAGGATCGCCTAAGCATCGCCGCCCGCCCGTGAGACTGGAATGAGCCTGCAATCCGTTCGCGCCTTCTTCGCCGAGAATGCCCCCGACATATCCGTCATCGAATCCCCGATCAGCTCCGCGACCGTGACGCTGGCCGCCGAAGCCTACGGGGTCGAGCCCGGCCGGATCGCCAAGACACTGTCCTTGCGGATCGGCGAGCGCGTGATCCTGATMGTCGCCAGCGGCACCTCGCGGATGGACAACAAGAAGGTGAAGACGCAGTTCGGCGGCAAGCCGAAGATGCTGGGGCTGGAAGAGGTCGCAGAGATCACCGGCCACGAGGTCGGCGGCGTCTGCCCGTTCGGGCTGAAATCGCCCCTGCCGATCTATTGCGACGTGTCGCTGAAGGCATTCGACGAGGTGGTGCCGGCGGCAGGCTCGACCCACAGCGCCGTGCGCATCACCCCCGATCGCATGGCCGAGCTGACCGCGGCCGAATGGGTCGATGTCTGCGAACACAGGCCGTAACTCGGGCACGTGTACACTTTGATAGCGCTGTTAGCGGTAGCGCCAACTGAAGCGATGAGCCAACAATGCTTATGTGGCGACAGGTCCGAAGTTAGCCGCCCCAGCCGCAATAGGGACGGCAGCGATAGCCTACACGATGCGAATGGCCCCAGTGCCAGTGCCCCCAGCCGAAACGCGCTTGCACCAGGTCGCTCTCCTGCACCATCGACTTGGCGGCGCCGGACAAAGGGGTGGCCGGAGCAGCCATTGCAGGTACGCCGAGCAATATCGCGCCAATCGCGAAAAGTGCAGCAGGAATTTTGGTCATGGACATGACATTCCTCCGATCCACAGCTTCCGACCAGAATCAACTTGGCTGACGGCAATTCGTTGCACGGTTGTGACGGTTTCGGGGCCGGACGGCCTGTCGCTGAACCGCGATGGCGCCAGATGTGATGCCTGATGCATTTGCCGGTCAGGGAAGGGCCTTCGTCAATCCAGCGGTACGCGCGGATCGATGGGCTCGGAGGGCGGAAATTCGCCGGCGAAGGCCCGGCGATGCAGGTCGTCGCGGGACGCTCCGCCGTTGCGGGCCGCAACCATCTTCGACGGATCGACCGGCACGCCGATCGGATTGCTCGCAAACTCCCTTGAGGTCCGCATCCATTCCGACGATTTGTTCCAGTCGTCGAAATTGTCGTAATGCAGCTCGACGCTGTTGCCGTCCGGGTCGACGTAATAGAACGACGTCGTGACGCCGTGATCGAGCGACATGTGCGGCTTGATGCCGAGCTCGAGCAGCCGTGCGTAGGTGTCGAGCAAGTCGTTGAAATTCCCATACTCGAACGCGATGTGGTGCATCCCGGTGTGCACCAGCTTATCCGGATCGTCGCTCATCCTGGGCGACGTCAGCAACGCGATGCGATGATTGGCGCCGTCGTTGGTGAGCCAGGCACCGCCCGGAAACTGGAAGTTCGGCCTTGATCCGACAACTGTCCCATACCAGTCGATCATCTCCTGCAGACGCGTGGTCTTCAGATTGACGTGATGCAGCGTGGGCTGGTTGATCCTGCTTGTCACAGACATTCTCCCTGGCTTGGACGAATTCATCATGTGGTCCGGACGGGCGGCAGATTCGCCCAAGTAACCACGTTTCGCGCCATCGGGACGGCTGGCGCGCGGTTCGGCAAAGGGCTGGAGGGCGACCGGACGACCGATGGTTGAACGGTGCTGGCGATGGATGCGATGCCTGATGCATTTTCCGGTCGGGGAGGCTAGCATAGCGACCATGACCGACGACAAAGTGAAACGACGACTGACCACCGTGCTGTGCGCTGACGTGTACGGCTATTCTCGTCTCATGGAAGCAGACGAGACCGGAACGCTGGAGACGCTCCGCCGCTACCGCACGGCCATTGCGCGATTGGTCGAGCGTCACGACGGCCGCATCGTGAATACCTGGGGCGATGCCGTGATCGCCGAGTTCGCCAGCGTCGTCGAGGCCGTGCAATGCGCGGTCGAGATTCAGCAGGAAATCTCCCAGCAGGATTCGGACGTGCCTCAGGCGAACCCGATGCGGTTTCGCATCGGCATCAACCTCGGCGACGTGATGGTGGACGGCTCCGACATCTATGGCGACGGGGTCAATATCGCCTCGCGGCTGCAAGAACTCGCAGAACCCGGCGGCGTCGTGATCTCGAGCTCCGTCTACGATCAGGTGCACAACAAATTATCCGTTGGCTTCGACTGCCTCGGCCAGCGCCCCATGAAGAACATTGCTCCCCTGACCAGCTATCGGTTGACCTTGGGCGGCCGGACCGCCGGGCAAGGGAGCTTCCCGATCGAGGAAAGCCCAACTCCCCGAGAGACAGCTCGTGCTCCGCGGATTGGCGACAGGCACGAGCCATCCTCGTGGACGCAAGTCGTGTTGGATTGGCTGGCGAAGCTGCCCCGCCCGGTTGCAGCCGCCCTCACGGTCTCGGCCTTTCTGATTCTGATCAATGTTTTCACGAGCCATAAGATCTGGTTCCATTGGCCAGTCGCAGCCATTCTCTTCGGTGTCGTCTTGCGGACGGCGCTTCGAGATCGACCTGAATCGGACCGCAAGGGAGAGCGCTGAACGAGGCGGCACGACCGCATCTTCGCGCCTACCTCTGCATAGCATGCGCCAGAGAGCGCTAGTCGTCGTCATCGTAAGGCCGCGGCTGCGCCGGCGGAGGTGGCGGCACAGCATTGTAGCGCGGTGGCGGCGCGGCCCGCCCTCGCGGGGCCTGCTGTTGCGGCGGCATCTGGTTGTTGGACTGGAACACCGCACGGCAGCCGCTGGAGAGTTGCGGCGTGTTCTGCTGCAAGCAGGCTGTGATGCGGCTCACATCCGGAATCTGGTCGCTGCACAGGCGCCACACATCGGGTGTGCAGGCCATCTGCTGTTCCATGGTTCCGCGATATTCTTCGGCGAATGCTGCGCCTTGCGCGACGATGCCGCCAATCGCGAGCGCCACACCCAGCGCAATCCGCTCTGTTCGCATGTCTCGATTCCTTCTCGATTGCCTCGAATTCTCTTCAATCAATGAGACGCAAGCTGGTTCTGGACCAACAAAAAAATGTGAAAGCGGCGTTGGAACCTTGTTCGATTTTGCCGATCTTCACCGCTGCGATTGGCCGCGTGCGGCGACGCAACCTCCCCCGCCGCCGTTTGCGCCACGAGATCAAGGACGGACCAAAAACGTCCTTCCGACTACGGCTTGTCGCCCGTTTCCGCGTGCCGCGCTTTCGCGTCCAGCGGCGTCATGCCGAAACGACGCCGAAATGTCCGGTGAAAATACGAGACGTCGTTGAAGCCGGAGAGATGGGCGATGTCGCTGACCTTGGCCGCCCGGTGCCTCGGATCGCGCAGCAGCCGTGCCGCCCGCAATAGCCGCTGCTCCAGCACGAACTCCGAGAACGTGACGCCGCTGCGCTCGAACAGCAATTGAATGGTGCGAGGGCTGGCGCGATGGCGCCGCGCGAGGTCGGCGAGCGTGAGGCCGCCTTCGCCGAGCCGCGCCACAATGTCGGCCTTGATGGCTTCCAGCCGAGCCGCTGCGAGGCCGCGCTCTTTCGCCTGTTCGGTGGCGTCGCGCCTGCCGCCGAGCACCAGCACCATCAAATCCATCAGGTGTTGCGAAACGGCGTGCTGCGCCAGTGCATCGAGTCCCGCGGCGTGCTGAACCGCGAAGTCGTAATATCGATGCAGCAGCGCAGTGAGCGCTGGGTTGTGATCGAGCGGCCGCGCGACACTGTCTTCGGCATCGGGGCAATAAGACAGCAGCGTCTTGCGGTCGAACAAAGCCGCCTTGTTGCCGCCCTCCTCGATCTGCGAGACGAATGCGCCCTTGATGGAGGCGTCGATGAGGCTGATGCCCAGCGGCGCGACTTCGAGCGCGCGACGGCCCATGACCGCGTGCAGCGGCGAATCCGGCGCCATCAGCAATGCCAGATTGTCGCTGGCGTTGAGCGTCATAAATCTGATCGGCGTGCCGCTGCAGGAGGATATCGTTGCCTGCGGCAACATCAGCGCTTTGACGTCGCAGTGAAAAGAGCCGTCGGACAAAGGCGAAAGATCGGCTGCCATCACGCGGCGGCAAAACTCCTCCCGCCACATCTCATAGGCCGGCCCATGCGGCTCGCCGGCATAGCCGAGGCGCGGCGCGCCATGGATCGATTGGTCATCGGCCGCCATGGGCGCGCGTCTCCAGGCTGGTGTAGCGGAATACCAATATCGCGTTGGCGGCTGCGCGCAACGCGCCGCACACAAGGTTGCGCGCCGGGCCATCGAGCATTGCGCCTCTGTCCATTTGCTGCGTCAACGCGCCGCGCCGCCGGCCCGGCCGTACGTGGCATCGCCGCAACAGGCCGGCGCAAACCGGCGTCCTTGCGCCTTCAGCCATAATGCGTTTCGCATGGCTCCAAGAAGGGCCGCGCCGTTCCCGCTAGCAATTTGGAGACTGCTACAAGGGAATTGTCGATGCCGATTGGAATACAGACCCGCGCGCAAGACGCCGTGACGGCGACCGTCCTGCGCAACAGGCTGCTCGTCACCACCGCGCTGGCGCCGCTCGCGCTCGGCGGACTACTCTCGCTGGCGCCCGGCCCGGCGCGCGYCGCCTGCACAGTGGTCGGCACCGGCACCATCGGCGCGCTCAATTCGGGTGACGTTGCGACCTGCACCGGCCTCGGCAACACCAACCACATCAACGCCACCGGCGGCAGCAACGTCACGGTCAATATCGGCGATGGTACGTTGACATCRCTCCTGCCCGGCGCCGGAATTCCCGCGATCGTTTACGACAGCACGTCGAATTCGAATGTGACCATAAATAACCAGGCCACGGTCTCCACCTATAGCGGAGCCGTCCTCCTGTCCAACGGCTCGAACAACAACAATGTGACGATCGCGGCCGGCGGGATCGCGGAAGGTACTGGCAACGCCGAAGCGGCGATCGTCATCGACAATTCGAACGGTAATCTCGTCAACATTCGCGGGACGGCAGTCGGCACCGGAGCAAACACGACGGGCCTCCGAATAGGCGGGAACGCCAATGTCGTCACTGTTTATCAGGGCGGATCCATCGGTGGCGGCCATACCGGCGTGCAATTCATTGCCGGCGGCAACACCCTCATCAATGCCGGCACGATCTCCGGCGGCTTCTTCATCGCCATCCAGGGCTCTTCCGGCACCGACACGATCCTCAATTCCGGAACCATCTCGGGCGGCGGCAGCGGAGCGATCGACCTGTTCGGGGGCGACGACGTGCTCACCCTCGCCCCCGGCTCGACGATCACCGGGTTTGTGCGCGGCGGCGCCGGCACCGACACGCTGAATTTCGGCGGCGCGGGAAGCGCCACGTTCGATCTCGGAACTCTCGCCGCCGGCCTGCAATATGACGAGTTCGAGCAACTGACCAAGACCGGCTCCTCGGTCTGGACGCTGACCGGCACCACCGCCTTCAACGGCGCGACGACGGTGGACGCAGGCGGCCTGATCGTGAACGGCACCTTGCCGTCGGTGGTCACCGTCAACGGCGGCTATCTCGGCGGCACCGGCACGGTCAGCGGCATCGTCGTCAACAATGGCGGCATGGTCGCAACAGGCAATTCGATCGGGACTCTCAATGTCAGCGGCAATGTCGCCTTCAATGCCGGCTCGACCTTTCAGGTCGAGATCAATGCTGGCGGCCAGTCCGACAAGATCGCCGCAACCGGCACCGCGACCCTCAATGGCGGCACGGTGCAGATCGTGCCGCTCGGCGCGGGCTTTCTCGCCAACACCCAATACACGATCCTCACCGCGACCGGCGGCGTCAACGGCACTTTCGCGACGCTCACGACCGCGGGCAGCCCGCTGGTTTCGGGGCAGCTCAGCTACGACGCCAACAATGTCTACTTCCTTCTGCAACAGATCGGCGGCTTCGGCACACTGTCGGGCCTGACGCCGAACCAGGCCGCGGTAGCCGGCGCGCTGGATCAGGCGCAGTCCGGCGGCGCGTCGGGACCGCTCGGCACCGCGATCAACACGCTCGCCGTGCTCAATGCATCGGGCATCAAGGCCGGCCWCGACGATCTCGCCGGGCAAATCCACGCCGATGGTCGCCGCTTCAGCACCGACCAGGCCGATGCGTTCCAGGGCTTCATGTGGAACGCCGGCACGCAGTCGCGCGGCGAGACCCTGCGCATGTCGGTGTCCTCCTACGCCGCGGAGCCGGCCGACCCGATCGGGAAGGCGCTCGGCGCGCGCCGCGCCGCGCCCGCGCAGAGCGTATGGTTTGGCGGTTACGGCAATTGGGACAAGGTGGCGGCGACCGACATCGCCTTCGGAACAAATGCAAACGTCGGCGGCGCCGCGCTCGGCGTCGATCTGTGGCGCACGACGGGCCTCACCGCAGGTCTCGCGGTCGGCGCCTCGACCGGCAAGCTGCGGACGGCGGGCCGCGCCGACAGCATCGAAGCCAATGCCGGCCATGGCGGCTTCTACGCGCGTGGCGAGAGCGGCGGCTTCAATCTCGCATCCGCGATCAGCTACTCCTTCGCGGCGCTCGAATCCTCGCGCACGATCTCGTTCCTGGGAGAAACCGCGACCGGCTCCTCGCATACCCACACCTTTGCCGCATCGCTCGGCATCGCGCGGCCGTTCGACGTCGGACGGGGTGTGACAGCCGAGCCGTTCGCCAAGGCCGACTGGTATGCGACGCGCCAGAACGGCTTTTCCGAGACCGGCGCACCCGGCGTGAATCAGCTGGTGCGGGCCGGCGGCTTCGACACCGCCTATGGCACGGCCGGTCTGCGGGCGCTTTACTACACCATGATGCCGAACGGTCGCGCGGCGCAGTTCGGCGCGACACTTGCCATACGCCACGAGTTTTCCGGCAATGCGCCATCCATGACCGCGGCCTTCGACGGCGCGCCGGGCATTCCGCTCGCGATCACGGGCGTCGGACGGGCCCGCACGGCGGTACTCACCGGTACCGAGATCCGGTGGGATCTCACTGCCGCGACGTCGTTCAAGGCCTCCTATGAGGGCGCGTTCGCACCGGGTCTCGACCGGCACACCCTGCGGGGCACGGTCCGCAGCGAATTCTGAGCCGGGCCCCTACTCCACCCGGCCGATCTTCTTCACCGCCGTGATCAGGCGCGCGCTATCGTCGGCGACGAAACGCGAGAACTCCGGCGCGTCCTGATAGGCGACGAGACTGCCTGAGGTGTCGAAGGCCTTGAGGACCTCCGGACTCGTCATCACCTGCGCCATGGCCTCGCGCAGCCGGGTCGCGATCGGCGCAGGAAGAGAGCTCGGTGCAAAGAGCCCGGCCCAGATGTACATCTCGACATCCTTGTAGCCGAGCTCCTGGAAGGTCGGCACGTCGGGGAAGCTCGCGATGCGTCGCGCACCGCAATTGCCGAGCACGCGCAGCTTGCCGTCATCGACCTGCGGCTTCAGCGTGCCGGGCGCGGCGGCGATGGCCTGCACGGTGCCGCTGAGCAACGCGGTGAGCGCGGGACCCGCGCCGCGGAACGGCACATGCAGCAACTTGATGCCGGCGCTGTTCGCAAACATTTCCATCGCCACATGCAGCGTGCCGTAAGGTCCTGACGAGCCATAGGTGATCTGGCCCGGCCGCTTCTTCGCATCCTCGATGAAATCCTGCGCAGTCTTCCATGGCGCCGAGACCGGCACCGCGAGCAGCGTGGGATCGGCGAGCACGCGCGCGATCGGCATGAACTGCGAGACCTCATAGGCGACGGGACGGTCGAACAGCCGGTCGGCCTCCGGCAGTACCGCGAGCGAGGAAAGGGTCATCAGCAGCGTGTAACCATCAGGCTCGGCGCGCGCCGCCGCGGCATTGCCGACCGATCCACCGCCGCCTCCGGCGCGGTTGTCGACGATCACGGGCTTGCCGAGGATCCGCTCCAGCGCCATGGCAACGGGGCGCGCGGCGAGATCGGCCTGGCCGCCGGCCGGAAACGGCACGATCATGGTGATATTGCGGACCGGATAGCTCTGCGCGAACGCCTGATCCGGTGACGCAGCCCGCAACAACGGCAATGCCGCGGCCGCGCGCAAGAGATCGCGTCGATCCATGA
>NZ_JBFUES010000134.1:0-11352 GCF_056403875.1 Bradyrhizobium sp. P2_E8 | reverse complement strand
ATGCGGTACAGCACGGGATCGCGCAGATTGATGTTGCCCGCTTCCATGTCGATCTTGGCCCGCAGCACACGCGCGCCGTTGGGGAATTCGCCCGCCTTCATGCGGCGGAACAGGTCGAGGTTCTCGTCCACGCTGCGGTCGCGGAACGGCGAGTTCTTGCCGGGCTCGGTCAACGTGCCGCGGGAGGTGCGGATTTCCTCCTGGGTCTGGTCGTCGACATAGGCGAGCCCGTCGCGGATCAGCGTCTCCGCCCATTCGTACAGGCGGTCGAAATAGTCCGAGGCGAAGAACAGGTTCTTGCCCCAATCGAAGCCGAGCCAGCGCACGTCGGCCTGGATGGAATCGATATATTCCTGCTCTTCCTTGACCGGATTGGTGTCGTCGAAGCGCAGATGGCAGCGGCCCGGAAACTCCTGGGCGATGCCGAAATTGAGCGCGATCGACTTGGCGTGGCCGATATGCAGGTAGCCGTTGGGCTCCGGCGGGAACCGGGTCACGATTTCCTTGTACTTGGCCTGGTCGAGGTCGGCCTGGATGATGTCGCGAATGAAATCGCGCCCAACCTCAGTCGCCACCGGTTCTGTGCTCATCCGAAAATCCTGTAGGGAAATCAGCGGTCCTTCTGCCAAATTCGCGTGGCCGAGCCAAGAGCTTAAGCAAGGCCCGGCAGGTCCGCCGTCGGGCTTTAGTTATGCTCTGGTCCTGCTATACACCACCGCTTCCAATGCATAGGCCCTGCCAAGAATGACCGATTCCGTCGTCACCCGCTTTGCTCCCTCCCCGACCGGCTTCCTCCACATCGGGGGCGCCCGCACGGCGCTGTTCAACTGGCTCTATGCCAAGAAGCATGGCGGCAAGATGCTGCTCCGGATCGAGGACACCGACCGGGAGCGCTCCACCGAGGCCGCGATCGGCGCCATCCTCGACGGATTGAAGTGGCTCGAGCTCGGCTGGGATGGCGACGTCATCTACCAGTTCAGCCGCGCCGCCCGCCACCGCGAGGTCGCCGAGCAGCTGCTCGCCGACGGCAAGGCCTATCGCTGCTACGCCACCGCCGAGGAGCTCACCGCCATGCGCGAGAAGGCGCGCGCGGAGGGCCGCACCCGCCTTTATGACGGCATGTGGCGGGACCGCGACCCGGCCACGGCCCCAGCCGACGTCAAGCCCACCATCCGCCTGCGCGCGCCGCAGACCGGCGAGACCGTGATCGAGGACCAGGTCCAGGGCCGCGTGGTCTGGCAGAACGAGAACCTCGACGACCTCGTCCTTTTGCGCGGCGATGGCAACCCGACCTACATGCTCGCAGTGGTGGTCGACGACCACGACATGGGCGTCACCCATGTCATCCGCGGCGACGACCATCTGATCAACGCCGCCCGCCAGAAGCAGATCTATGATGCGATGGGCTGGGCGCTGCCGAGCATGTCCCACATCCCCCTGATCCACGGCCCGGACGGCTCGAAGCTGTCGAAGCGCCACGGTGCGCTCGGCGTCGATGCCTATCGCGCCATGGGATACCTCCCGGCCGCACTCCGCAACTACCTCGTCCGCCTCGGCTGGAGCCATGGCGACCAGGAGATCTTCTCGACCGAGGAGATGATCGCCGCGTTCGACCTCGCCAGCGTCGGCCGCGCCGCCGCTCGCTTCGACTTTGCCAAGCTGGAAAACCTCAACGGCCATTACATCCGCCACGCCGACGATCAATCACTCGTGAAGATGTTCGAGGACGTGCTGGACCACGTCGTGCCCAGCCGCGACGAGCTTAAGGCCAAGTTAAACGACACCACGCGCGCGCAGCTTCTCAAGGCCATGCCGGCCCTGAAGGAGCGCGCCAAGACGCTGATCGAGCTGATCGACAGCGCCTATTTCATCTTCGCCGACCGGCCGCTGGAGCTTGATCCCAAGGCGCAGGCGCTGCTGACGCCCGAGAACCGCAAGCTGATCGGCCAGCTTCATTCCGCGCTGGAGAATGTCGAGACATGGAGCGGCGCCACGACGGAAGCCGCGCTGCGCGCCTTTGCCGAGGAAAATAGTCTCAAGCTTGGCGCGGTCGCACAACCCTTGCGGGCCGCGCTGACCGGACGGACGACGTCGCCTGGTATATTTGAGGTTTTGGACGTGCTGGGACGCCAGGAAAGTTTGGGCCGGCTCAAGGATCAGGCCAAGGACTAGGCAAGGACTAGGCTAGACGTAAGTCGAGCATGCGCGGCGCCATCTTGCAGCGCACACAGCAATAATATACCCATCTCCCCCGTACCTTCTGGAACATCCGGCCTGCCCCCACCATGTCATCGGGGCCTTCCGGGTCCGGCCCGTTTCACCATACATCGGGGACCTACGATGGACGCAAAAGCAAGCAATAAGACCGCCACGCTGACGGTCGGAAACAAGAACTACGATCTCCCGATCCACAGCGGCAGCGTCGGGCCTGATGTCATCGATATCGGCAAGCTCTACGGCCAGTCGGGCCTGTTCACCTACGACCCGGGCTTCACTTCCACCGCGAGCTGCCAGTCCAAGATCACCTATATCGACGGCGACGCGGGCGTGCTGGAATACCGCGGCTATCCGATCGAGCAGCTCGCCGAGAACGGCGACTTCCTGGAGACCTGCTACCTGCTGCTCTACGGGAACCTGCCCACCGCCGCGCAGAAGAAGGATTTCGACGATCGCGTGATCCATCACACGATGGTGCACGAGCAGATGGCCCGCTTCTTCCAGGGCTTCCGCCGCGACGCCCATCCGATGGCCGTAATGGTGGCTTCCGTCGGCGCGCTCGCCGCGTTCTATCACGACTCCACCGACATCAACGATCCGAAGCAGCGCATGATCGCGTCGATGCGGATGATCGCGAAGATCCCGACGCTGGCGGCGATGGCCTACAAATACACGATCGGCCAGCCCTTCGTGTATCCGAAGAACTCGCTGAAGTTCGCCGAGAACTTCCTGCACATGTGCTTCGCCGTGCCGTGCGAGGAGTACAAGATCAATCCGGTGCTCGCTGACGCGCTGGACAAGATCTTCATCCTGCACGCCGACCACGAGCAGAACGCCTCGACCTCGACGGTGCGCATCGCCGGCTCCTCCGGTGCCAACCCGTTCGCCTGCATCGCCGCCGGCATCGCCTGCCTCTGGGGCCCGGCGCATGGCGGCGCCAACGAAGCCGCGCTCGCGATGCTCGCCGAGATCGGCAGCGTGGACAAGATCCCCGAGTTCATCGCCAAGGTGAAGGACAAGAACAGCGAAGTCCGCCTGATGGGCTTCGGTCATCGCGTCTACAAGAACTACGATCCCCGCGCCAAGATCATGCAGAAGATGTGTCACGCCGTGCTCAAGGAGACCGGCCATGGCGACGATCCGATGCTGAAGGTGGCGATGGAGCTCGAGAAGATCGCGCTCAGCGACCAGTACTTCATCGACCGCAAGCTCTACCCGAACGTCGACTTCTATTCGGGCATCACGCTGAAGGCGATGGGCTTCCCGGTCTCGATGTTCACCGTGCTGTTCGCGGTCGCCCGCACCGTCGGCTGGATCAGCCAGTGGAGCGAGATGATCGAGGATCCGCAGCAGAAGATCGGCCGTCCGCGCCAGCTCTACACCGGCGTCACTCGCCGCGACTACGTCGCGATCAAGGATCGCAAGTAAGGCTTTAGCCAACACGGCTTTCGAGACGGCGCCATCTCACGATGGCGCCGTTTTTGTTTGGCAGGATGCCGAGACCAGCGAGCAAAGCGCAGGGCGAGCGGATGCGGATCACGAACCCGGTGGATGGATGGTTGCAGGTCGTGGCCTGTTCGACGTTCCCCGATGCGGCCGGCGAGATGGTGCTTCATCCCAGATGCGACATTGACGGGATCATCACCGCGGAGCGCGTCGCAGCGACTGCGGTGCGATACAGCGGGTATGATGTACCCAAACCGAAATGGCCGCACCCCGGGACGGTGCTTCCTGTTACCGTGGACCTTGCTGATCCCACGCGGTTCAGGATCGAATGGGATCTGGTGCCGACCGGGCGCGAAGCCGCCGAAAGGCTCGCTGAGCATTTGCGCGGCGAGCAGCAGGCCGACACGTCCGGACACCGGCCGTTTCCCCGCGTCTGGCGCGAGGTGGAGCACTCGGCATCGTCGTCGGCTCTGGTCAACGGCCTGACGCCGCAGCAGATGGAGATTGCGCTTGCCGGCGGCGCCGCAGCCCTCGGCCTGGTCCCGACCACGGCGAAGGTGTTGATCGCACACGAGGTGCAACCGAGCAGCGCGCCGGGCGGRACGTGGGACATTGCCCTCGCGGTGAACGACCCCAACGGCGGAACGGGTTGGGAAGCGGTCACGCGCATGTCGTTCAGCAGCTCGAGCCGCCGCGAGAACCGAACCGCCGTCGGGAACGAGTTGCCTGTCCTGGTCGACCCGGACAACCGCAAACGGATCATCATCGACGTCGTGCGTCTTGCGTGAGCGGTGCGCTGCCGACGGCCAAAGCAGTGACGTCGCGCGTAGATTGGGATCCGATCTTGCTGCCGCGCACAACAACAAGTCGATRTATCGCGCACCAAGCGCCTTGACAGGCGAAACGCTCCGCGCGCAAATTCTTACAGTAAGTAAGAATGACGATAGGGATGGAAATGCCGGAGCAGCCGAGAAGTCGGCGGCAGACGCGCGCTGCCATTTTGACTCATCTGCTTCAGTCGGGTGGTTCGTTTCGCCCGCCTCTGGCCAAGGCCGTGCGCTTGTCGGAAGCGAGCCTGTCGCGCATCCTGTTTGATCTGAAGGCCGAAGGCCTGATCGAGGAGGTGCGCCGCCCTGCCCCTTACGTCGGTGGCCCGACGGGCCTCGTGTCGCTCGATGGTTCGGTGGCGCTTGCGGCCGTCGAGCTGACCGGCCAGTGGCTGAGCGTCGGCGTTGGGACCTTGTCGGGCGAGCTGCACTATACGGAGCGGGTGGCGCTGCCGGAAAAGCCCACAATCGAGTCCGTCGGCCGGGTGTTTCGCGAGGCGCTGACATTGCTGCGTGACTGGACGCGGCGCCGCCGCATCACGCTTGCACAGATCGGCGTCTCCATYCCGGGCCTCGGCCGGCTGAGCATATCGACCAATCCGATCATCCCCTGCGACGTCGGGCGCATCAGCGCCACGCTCGCCCAGCTGTTTGCCGGCGTGCCGGTCGAGTTCACCAATTCGGTCGTCGCCCACGCCACCTTTCATCGCTGCCGCAGGGAGAACTATCCGTTCAGTGGCGCGCATCTATTCGTCTTCGTCGGCCAGGGCGTCGCAGGCACCTGGGTGGACGATCCGACCGAGGCCGATGCCCTCCAGCCGGTCGAACTCGGCCACATGGTGTTCGGCACCGACGGACCGCGTTGCCGCTGCGGCCATCACGGCTGCGTCGAAGCCTATACGTCGCTCCCCGCCCTGGCCGAGCTCCTTGGTGTTTCCGAAGCCGAATTGCTTCAGCTCGGCAACGATTGGGTGACCGCGATCCCGCTCTCGGCGCGCGTTCGCCAGGAACTGCGCCGGCGGCTGTTCCGACTCGGGCTTGCGATCGGCAACACGCTGAACGTCAAGCCATGCCGCGGCGTTGCAATCAGCGGCTGGCCGTCGCTGCTTGCGGAGGACGATCGGAAGGCTCTGGTCGACGGCGTCGACGCCAGCCTGCTCGGCGGCCCTCAGCATGCGCAGGTATCGCTCGCTTTCGTGCCGCCGTCGAACGGCAACGATCCGCGGGCCGCGCTGGCGTTCGCTGCCTTCTGCCTCGCTTGCCGCGGCGGCATGCCCGCCGCATCGACGGAGGCCGCCTGAAATGCACTGAAGCTGCGCGGCTCTCGCGCAAAAGAGTTCACACCGGGAGGAACTTGCCATGCCGATCACAACAACAAGGCGCCGTCTGCTCGCTGGATCTGCTGCCGCGCTCSCGCTGCCGGCATTTGCCCGCGCCCAAGGCGCGGTCAAGCCGCGCCTGACCGCGATCTCGCAATGGTCCGCCGGCAGCGACGGGGCGGCCATCACGGCGCTCGGCAAGAAATTCGAGGAGAAAGGAGGGGTCTGGCAGCACTCGCCCGTCCCCGGGTTCACCACCGAGATGATGAACAAGCTGCGCGCTCAGATCATTGCCGGCGATCCGCCGGCCTGCTCGCAGCTCAAGGGCCCCGAGATTGCGGCCTGGTCGAAGATCGCCCCGACCGTCGATCTCGACGCCGTCGTCGCTGCGGCAGGTTACGAGAAGGTTGTCGCGCCGGACCTCGCGAAATTGCACAAGCCGGGCGGCAAGTGGATCGCGCTGCCGTTGCAGATCTACAGCACCAACATGCTGTTCCTCTCCAAGCGCGCGATGGACAAGGCCAAGGCCGACAAGATCCCGGTCACCTGGGCCGACTTCAACGATCTTGCCGAAAAGATGAAATCAAGCGGTGTCACATATCCCGTCGCGAACGGTGGCACCCGCGCCGACGATGGTCAAAAATTCGAGGCCTCGCTCGCCGGCATCAGTCCTGCTGCATACCGCACAGCCATCATGAATCTCGACAAGAAGGCCCTGGAGGGTCCCGAGATCAAGGCTGCCTTCGCACAGATGCGCAAGATCACCAACTGGATGGACCCCAATGTCGGCGCCCAACCCTATGCCACCAACTTGAAGCGCTTCGTCGACGGCGACATGGGCATGATGATCATGGGCGGGTGGGCGCAGGGCGTGTTGCGCAACGCCGGTTTCAAGTTCGACGACTTCGTGATCGCGCCGGGCCCCAGCGACAATGGCAAGCCTGTGTTCCTGTTGAATGCCGATGCCTTCATCTTCTGGCAGCGCAAGGAGGCGGATCTCCAGGCCGGCCAGATGTTGATGGCCCAGCTCGTCATGGATCCGGCGATCCAGACCATGTATTCGCAGATCACGGGATCGATCCCCGTGCGCACCGATGTCGATCTGTCCGGTGAGGGCTGGTCGGATGGTCAACGGCGAACCGCAGCCGCACTCAAGGATGCCGTGGCCAACAATCAGGCCGTCCTGAGCCTCGCGCACAACATGGCACAGGAAAACGGCCTGACAGCTGCGATGATCGACGTGTTCACCGAATACGCGAAGAACAAGACGATCAAGCCTGAGGAGGCCGTCACCCGCCTCGCCGACGCCGTCGAGGGGGCGCGTTGACCCACACCGCTTCGAGGGCAACGGGCCGGTCGGCGACCTCTGAGATGGTGCGCCGGCTGCCCGAATATCTGGTGATCTGGGTGCCGCTGCTGTTGTCCGCAGCGCACCTCATTTCGTTTTCGATCTGGACAATCTGGATTTCATTCACGCCCTCCACTCTTATTCCGGTCTCGGGTTGGGTGGGCCTGCGCAACTACAGTGCGGTCCTGGCGTCGCGGAACTGGCAGATCGCTTTCGACAATCTGCTGCTGTTCGGCATCGCTTTCGTGCTGCTCAGTCTGATAACCGGCCTCCTGCTCGCGATCCTGCTCGATCAGCGCATTCGGGCTGAGAACGTGCTGCGGACCATCTTCCTGTACCCGCTGGCGGTGTCGTTCGTCGTCACCGGCACGGTTTGGAGCTGGCTGCTCAATCCCAGCATCGGCATCGAGAAGCTTGTCCATGACCTCGGCTGGACCTCCTTCCACTTCGACTGGCTGGTCAACCGCGACATGGCGATCTGGACCATTGTCATCGCGGCGATCTGGCAATCTTCGGGCTTCGCCATGGCCCTCTTCCTTGCCGGCCTTCGGTCGGTCGACGCCGACATCATCAGGGCCGCGCAGATCGACGGCGCCGGGCCGATCCGAACCTATTGGCGCGTCATTTTGCCTACGCTCTGGCCGATCACCATCACGGTCGTCGTTGTCCAGTTGCAGTTCGCGATCTCGGCGTTCGACCTCGTCCGCGCACTCACCAATGGCGGGCCGGGAATCGCGACCCAGCTGCCGGCCCTCGTCGTCTACGATTTGATGTTCCAGCGTAACCAGCTCGGCCGGGGCGCGGCGGCAGCGGTACTGATGTTGCTCATCCTTCTCGCAGTGCTGCTGCCCTATGCAGCGTGGCGTTATGTCCGGCGACGGCAGGCTGCCCATGCGTGACCGAAGCTTCGCCCCAAGCCGGATTCTGATCTATCTCGTCGTAACATTGTTCGCGGCCGCCTATCTCGCGCCGCTGGTTATCGTCGTGCTGAACTCGCTCCGGACCAATGAGGAGATCGCACAGAGTTCGATGATCGGCTGGCCGCAACACTGGGCCTGGGGCAACTACGCCCTGGCCTGGAGCGGTTTCTGCCTCGCCGAGACCTGCGCCGGCATCCGGCCCTACATGTTGAACTCAGCGCTCATCACGATCCCTGCGACGATCTTCTCGACGCTGCTCGGTGCCGTCGCCGGCTATGCCGTGTCGCTCTGGCGTTTTCGCGGCGATAACTGGATCTACGGTATCGTCACCCTCGGCCTCTTCTTGCCTCAGCAGATGCGCCTGCTGCCCTGGACCATCGTGCTGCGGGACATCGGGCTGATCAACACGCTGTCGGGTCTCGTGCTGATCCACACGATCCAGGGCCTCTCCTTCACCGTTTTGTTCTGCCGAAACTACTATGTCGCAATTCCCCAAGAACTGATCAGGGCCGCGCRSATCGAYGGCGCCGGGTTCTTCCGCATTTTCTGGCGCATCATCCTGCCACTCTCCTCGCCGATCCTGATCGTCACCGTGATCTGGCAGTTCACCCATATCTGGAACGAGTTCCTCTATGGCGTGACATTCACGACCGGCCAGCAACAGCCCGTCACAGCCGCGCTCATCGCACTGTCTGCCCCGGTCGCAGATATCCCCAAGCATGGTGTGCAGAGCGCTGCGGTGATCATCGCAGCGCTCCCCACTCTGCTGATCTATCTCTTTGGCGGCAGGTATTTCGTACGCGGCCTCACTGCCGGGGCCGTGAAATGATGGATGTGTCATGGCCGCACTGAGCATTCGCGCCCTGTCCAAGCGCTACGCCAATCTGGAGGTGCTGAAGGGCATCGACCTCGATATCGAGAGCGGCGAATTCACCGTGCTGGTCGGGCCATCCGGCTGCGGCAAGTCCACGCTGCTCAACATCGTCGCCGGGCTCGATCGCGCGAGCGACGGCACCATCGAGATCGGCGGGCGCGTCGTCAACGACGTCCCGCCCAAGGACCGCGACATCGCCATGGTGTTCCAGTCCTACGCGCTCTATCCGTCGATGACGGTGCGCCAGAACATCACCTTCGGCATGGAATGCCGAGGCATAGCCAAGGCGGAGCAGGAGAAAGCGCTGGCGAACGTCGCCAGGCTGCTCCAGATCGAACCGCTGCTCGCCCGCAAGCCGTCGCAACTGTCCGGCGGCCAGCGCCAGCGCGTGGCGATGGGGCGCGCCCTGGTGCGCGATCCCCTGCTCTTCCTGTTCGACGAGCCGCTCTCCAATCTCGATGCCAAGCTGCGCGTCGAGATGCGCATGGAGATCAAGCGGCTGCACCAGCGCATTGGGGCCACCATCATCTATGTCACCCACGACCAGATCGAGGCGATGACGATGGCAACCCGCATCGCCGTGATGCATCGGGGCGTCGTGCAGCAATTCGCCGACCCTGACACAATCTACCGATACCCGGCCAATCTGTTCGTCGCCCGCTTCATGGGCTCGCCGCCGATGAACACTATGCCGGCCCGTCTCGAGGCCGACGCTGGCGGACCCGTCGTGGTGATCGGCGCAGGCCGTCCGGACGAGGTCCGTCTCCGCCTGCAGAGCTACGACGCGGCGGCGTCGTATGTCGGCCGCGAGGTGGTGCTCGGGATCAGGCCCGAATGCATCGCCGAGGGCGACCGCGTGTTCTCCGGAGCCGAGGGCCCGCCTGTCATCGTCACCGCGCCAGTCGAGCTCGTCGAGCCCACTGGCGCGGAGACCATCGTCCTGCTGCGGCTTGGCGGCGAGCCCGCACAGGCGCGCATCTCGCCGGACATTCGCCCGACGCCGGGTGCCGCCGCYTCCTTTGCCCTCGATACCCGTCGCCTTTGCCTGTTCGACCCCGAGACGGAGCGACTGATCGCATGACCCAGACGAGCTATGCCGGCCTCGCGGACCGCGTGGTGCTGATCACCGGTGGCGCCAGCGGCATCGGTGCCGCCTTCGTGCGCGCCTTCGCAGGCCAGGGCGCCCGCGTCGCGTTCCTCGATATCGACGAGGCGGCCGGCGGATCGCTGGTGGCAGAGGTGGCGGCCGCATCCGGCACGGCACCACTGTTCGTGCCCTGCGACCTCCTGGACATCGACGCCTTGCGCGCCGCAATCGCGCAGGTCCACCGGTCGCTCGGCGACGCCGCGGTCCTCGTCAACAACGCCGCCAACGACCGGCGCCAGGTGCTGGCCGAGGTGACGCCATCCGAGTTCGACTGGATGATCGGCGTCAACCTCAAGCACGTCTTCTTCGCCGCACAAGCAGTCGTGCCGCAGATGCAGGCGCGCGGCGGCGGCTCGATCATCAACATGTCGTCGATCGCCTGGATGCGCGGCGGGCCGGCGCTGCCGGTCTACGCCGCGGCAAAGGCGGCGATCGTCGGCTTTACCAACTCACTGGCGCGGCTGGTCGGTCCCGACCGCATCCGCGTCAACGCGATTGCGCCCGGCATGGTGATCACCGAACGCCAGCGCCGGTTGTGGTATCCCGACGAGCAGACCATCGCCGAGATTCGCACGCGTCAGGCGATTCCCGATGCAGTGACGCCCGACGACATCGCCAACATGGCGCTGTACCTCGCCTCCGATGAGAGCCAGCGCATCACGCGCCAGTGTTTTCAGGTCGACGGCGGCTTGGGTTAGAGCGTGATCCGGAAGAGTATCGTAGGGTGGGCAAAGCGCAGCGTGCCCACTATCTCTCCGCCACCGAGAAAGGCACGGTGGGCACGCTTTCGCTTTGCCCACCCTACAAGACCGTCGTCTACCGCCGCCCCTTCCGCATCGTCGCGAGAACGACGTCGGCGGCGAGCACGCTCGGCGACTTGTTGCCGGTCGACATGGTGGTGTCGAGCCGGGCGAAGGCTTCGACTTGCCGCTTGCGCAGCAGCGTCTCCGTCAGCACTTCGGCCAGCGCGGGCGCCAGTTTCTCCGGCGTGCAGTCCTCCTGCAAGAACTCCGGAATGACGTCCTCACCGATCACGAGATTGGCAAGGATCACCGAGGAGACGCGGATCGCGCGGCGCAGGATGAAGGCCTCGATGGCGCCGACGCGATAGGCCGTCACCATCGGAATGCCCGACAGCGCCAGCTCCAGCGTGACCGTGCCGGATTTCGCCAGCGCAGCGTGCGCGATCCGGAAGGCGGTGCGCCTCTCGGCCTCGCCGATCACGATCTGCGGCTTGACCGGCCAGCTTGCGAT
>NZ_JBFUES010000133.1:0-11424 GCF_056403875.1 Bradyrhizobium sp. P2_E8 | reverse complement strand
TGTCGATCTCGCCGCCGGTGACGGTCTCGAGCCCCGCGACCATGCGCAGCAGCGTGGACTTGCCGCAGCCCGAGGGACCGACCAGCACGCAGAACTGACCGTCGGCGACATCGACGTTGACGCCCTTGATGGCCTCGAAGCCGCCGGTGTAGGTCTTGCGGACGTTGCGCAGGGTGACGTTAGCCATGAAAACTCACTTTTCGGTCTCGACCAGTCCGCGCACGAACAGCTTCTGCATCGCGACGACGACGAACACCGGCGGCAGCATGGCCAGCACGGCGGTCGCCATCACGATCGGCCATTCGGTCAGCGCGTCGGTGGTGGTGATCATCTTGCGGATGCCGACCTGGATGGTCTGCATGTCGTCGCGGGTGGTGATGAGCAGCGGCCAGAGATATTGATTCCAGCCGAGGATGAATAGGATCACGAACAGCGCCGCCATGTTGGTGCGCGACAGCGGCAGCAGCGTGTCCCAGAAGAAACGCAAGGGGCCGGCGCCGTCGATGCGCGAGGCCTCCAGCAATTCGTCCGGCACGGTCATGAAGAACTGCCGGAACAGCAGCGTTGCGGTGGCCGATGCGATCAGCGGCAGCGACAGGCCGGCATAGCTGTCGAGCATGTGCAGATCGGCGACGATCTTGTAGGTCGGGTAGATGCGCACCTCGACCGGCAGCATCAGGGTGATGAAGATGATCCAGAAGATCGCCATCCGGAACGGAAAGCGGAAATACACGATTGCATAGGCCGAGATGATCGAGATCGCGATCTTGCCGATCGCGATCGCCAGCGCCATCACCAGCGAGTTCAGCATCATGTTGCCGACGGGCTCGCGGGTCGAGCCGCTCGTGCCGACGAAGATGGTCTGGTAGTAGACCTCGAAGAAATGCCCGCCGGGCAGCAGCGACATCTGTCCGTTCGCGATCAGCGCGTTGTCCTGGGTCGAGGCGACGATCGCGATGTAGACCGGGAACGCGACGATCGCGATCCCGATCCAGAGAATGGCGTGGGCGACGTAGCGCCTGATACCCTCGTCCTCGACCATCAGTAGGTCACCTTGCGTTCGACGAAGCGGAACTGGATTCCCGTCAGCACGATGACCATGACCATCAGGATCACCGACTGCGCCGCCGAGCTGCCGAGATTGCCGCCGAGCAGGCCGTCGGAATAGACCTTGTAGACCAGCGTGACCGTCGATGTTCCGGGACCGCCGCGGGTCATGGTGTCGATGATGCCGAAGGTGTCGAAGAAGGCGTAGACGATGTTGACGACCAGCAGGAAGAAGATCGTGGGCGACAGCAGCGGGAAGGTCACGGTCCAGAACCGGCGCATCGGACGGGCGCCGTCGATCGCGGCGGCCTCGAACACGCTTTTCGGGATGGCTTGCAGGCCGGCGAGGAAGAACAGGAAATTATAGGAAATCTGCTTCCAGGCGGCGGCGAGGATGATCAGCGCCGCCGCCTGGTCGCCGTCGAGCAGCGGATTCCAGTCGACGCCCATTCCGCGCAGATAGCGCGACAGTACACCGAGCGAGGGATGCAGCATGAAGATCCAGAGCACGCCGACGACGGGTGGCGCCACCGCATAGGGCCAGATCAAGAGCGTGCGGTAGAGCATCGAGCCGCGCAGCGGCTTGTCGGCCATCACGGCGAGCAGCAGCGCGAACGACAGCGACGACACGGCGATCGCGAACGAGAAGAAGAAGGTCCGGACGATCGCCGCGAAATAGGCGGGGTCCTTGAACAGCTCGATGTAATTCTCGAACCAGACGAAGGTGCTCGACAGACCAAAGGCATCCTGGAGCAGGAAGGACTGGATCACCGCCTGCAGGGCGGGCCAGTAGAAGAATATCAGGACGATCGCGAGCTGCGGCGCAACCAGCGCGTAGGGCAATAGCTTTGATTGGAAAATGGCTTGCTTTTGCATGATGTCATGGGAAGCGGCAGGCCGGGTCGCGGCCTGCCGCTTCGATGCCTTACTTCACTGCGGTCTTTTCGAACTGGCGCAGCATGGTGTTGCCGCGCTCGACGGCGGCGTCGAGCGCCTGCTTGGCGGTCTTCTTGCCGGCGAGCGCCTGCTCGATCTCTTCCGACCAGACGTCACGGAGCTGCACCATGTTGCCGAGGCGCAGGCCGCGCGAATTCTCGGTCGGCTCCTTGTTGGTCAGCTCGAGCAGCGGGGTCTCGAGATAAGGCTGATCCTTGTAGAAGCCTTCTTCCTTCGCCTTGGCGTAGGCCGCCTTGGTGATCGGCAGATAGCCCGAGGCCTTGTGGATGTAGACCTGGCGATCGGTGTCGGAGAGGAAGGTCAGGAACTTCGCGACGCCCTTGTATTCCTCGGCCGACTTGCCGCCCATGACCCAGAGCGAGGCGCCGCCGATGATCGAGTTCTGCGGCGCGCCCTTGGCGTCCGGATAATACGGCATCGGCACCGCGGTGAAGGCGAACTTGGCCTGCGCCTTGACGTTGCCGAAGAACGCCGACGAGGTCAGATAGATCGGGCATTCGCCTGATGTGAAGCGGCCTTCGCCGGTGTTGGTGCGGCCGGCATAGTCGTAAGTCTTGGTCTTCTGGAGCTCGACCAGGGTTTCGAGATGCTTGACCTGGAGCGGGCCGTTGAACTCCAGCACGGTGTCGAAACCGTCGAGGCCGTTGGCCTTGCTGGCGAGCGGCACGTTGTGCCAGGCGGAGAGCTGCTCGAGATTGACCCAGGTGACCCAGGAGCCGGAGAAGCCGCAGGTGTCATGACCCGCAGCCTTCAGCTTCTTGGCGGCCTCGAACGTTTCGGGCCAGGTCTTGGGGATCTCGACATTCGCCTTCTTGAGCTCGTCGAGGTTGACCCACATCACGGTCGAGGACGAATTGAAGGGGAACGACAGCATCTCGCCCTTCGACGTCGAATAGTAGCCGGTAATGGCGGGCAGGTAGATCTTGGGATCGAACTTCTCGCCGGCCTCGGCCATCAGCTTGTAGACCGGCTTCACCGCGCCGGTCGCGGCCATCATGGTCGCGGTGCCGACTTCGAACACCTGCATGATGTGCGGGGCATTGCCGGCGCGGAACGCGGCGATGCCCGCGTTCATCGTATCAGGGTAGTTGCCCTTGTAGGTCGGGATGACCTTGTAGTCGCTCTGCGACGCGTTGAAGTCGGTGGCAAGCTTGACGATGACGTCGTTGTTGGCGCCGGTCATCGCGTGCCACCACTGGATTTCGGTCACGGCCAAGGCCGGAGAGGCCGACATGCCGACCGTGATTGCAAATGCGGCAGCCGCCCCAAAATGTCGAAGAGCCATCAAGAAAACCTCCCTTGCCCGTCAATAAGAAGCGCTTGCGCTAGCAGCGCCGTATGACGTTCACATGACTGTGTATGCGGCCGAAACGAAAGCGGCAAGCGCGGGAAAAGGGAAGCCGTCAAATAGGCGAAGACGCCGCGGGCAGCCTCCTCCATTCGCGCTGCACATGCGTGCTCGCGCCGCAGTGCGGCATTGGATGATGTGGGGCTGGCCGAGGCCGCGGGTTCGAATACCTCTCCCGCTTGCGGGAGAGGTCGCGCCGAAGGCGTGGGTGAGGGTTCGCTCCTCTGGGGATTGTCCCATGTAGAGACTCCCTCTCCCGCAAGCGGGAGACGGAGTGCACCTGCCCCGACGCTCGATCTTCGTCTTTATCTCAGCGCTTGCGCTCGGGGCCGCAGACGGTGCCCTTCTCGACCATCGCGTCGATCTCGGCCTTGGAATACCCGAACTCGCCCAGCACCTCCGCCGCGTGCTGGCTGAATTTCGGCGGCAGCCGGCGCAGGCTCGGCTTGCTGCGGTCGAGCCGGATCGGCGAGGCCACGCCCTTGTACCAATCCTTCTCGATGACATCGCCGCGGGCGATCGTGTGCGGGTTGGTCAGCGCCTGGTCGATCTTCTGCACCGGGCCTGCGGGCAGGCCCGCTGCGAGCAGGCGATTGCAAAGCGGCTCGGCCTCGTGCTGGCTGAACACGGCGGCCAGCTCGGCGCGCAGCGCCTCGCGATTGGCGATGCGGTCCTTGTTGCGGGCAAAGCGCGGATCGGTGCCGAGCTCGGGCTTGCCGATCTCCTTGGCGAGCTTGCGGAAGGTGCCGTCATTGCCGACGCCGATGAAGATGTTGTCGGTCTTCGTCGGGAAGATCGCGTAAGGCACGAGGTTGGGATGCTCGTTGCCGGTCAGGCCAGGGGGCTTGCCATGCATGAAATAGTTCGCGGTGTGCGGATGCATGATGGCAAGGCCGGTCTCGTACAGCGTGGTCTCCAGGAACTGGCCCTTGCCCGAGCGCTGCCGCTCCGACAGCGCCATCAGGATGCCGATCGCGGCATAGAGGCCGGTCGTGATGTCGACCAGCGGCACGCCGATCCGCATCGGGCCGCTCTCGGGCGAGCCGGTCGCCGCGATCATGCCGGTCATGGCCTGGATGATGGCGTCATAGCCGGGATTGCCGCCGCGCGGGCCGTCGGCGCCGAAGCCGCAGATCCGGCAATGCACGAGGCGCGGGAATTTCTCGCGCAGCACCTCGTTGCCGATGCCCCATTTCTCCAGCGTGCCCGGCTTGAAATTCTCGATCAGGACGTCGGCGGTCTCCAGCATCTTCAGCAGCACGACGCGGCCGCCCTCGGAGGCGAGGTCGAGGCCGATCGAGCGCTTGTTGCGGTTGATGCCGATGAAATAGGCCGCGTCTTCGTCGTGGAAGGGAGGGCCCCAGTCGCGCACCTCGTCGCCGGCGGGCGGCTCGACCTTGATCACGTCGGCGCCATGGTCGGCGAGGATCTGGGTGCAGTAGGGACCGCCGAGCACGCGCGTGAGATCGATGACGCGCAGTCCGCTCATTGCACCCGTAACGGCTTCAGAACTCATGCCTTCGCTTCCCCTGTGTCGATCGTTGGTCACAGGCCTAGCGAGGTTTTTTTGCGCCAGCAATGGCTTGTTGCGTAGGGCCGCATGCACCGCCGCGCGTCAATCCCGCGGCATGGCAAAACAGGATCTGGCAAAACAGGATCCGGTAAATCAAACGGAAGCGGCCGGCCCGAGGGGGATCCCGGGCCAGCCAATCCGCATTTTCGATCAGACGACCGTCAGGCGAACGTCGACATTGCCGCGCGTGGCATTGGAATAGGGGCACACCTGGTGCGCCTTGGCGACCAGCGCTTCGGCCTCGGCACGGGCAAGRCCCGGCAGCGAGACGGCGAGGTCGATGTCGAGGCCGAAGCCGCCTTCCGAGCGCGGGCCGATGCCGACGGTCGAGGTGACGGCGGCGTCGGCGGGAACCTTCGGGCCGCCCTGCGAGGCCACGAACTTCATCGCGCCGATGAAGCAGGCGGCGTAGCCGGCCGCAAACAGCTGCTCGGGATTGTTGCCGGCACCGCCGCCGCCGCCGAGTTCCTTCGGCGTGGTGAGCTTGACGTCGAGCGCGCCGTCGAGGGTCGCGGCATGGCCGTCGCGGCCGCCGGTGGCTTTTGCGCTGGTCTTGTACAGGACGTTCACGGACATTTTCGTCTCCTCAGGTCTTCCGGTTGGGACGACGCGTATATCGCAAGCAATTAGATTGCGCGCAATTGAAATTTGCATGCCTCACATTTAATTGTTCGCAATTGAATGTCCGGCCGGCCGGTCCCAGAATGGAGGAAACCGCGTGAGATTCGCTATGCCCCGGAAATTATCGACGCTGGACCCGCAGCGCCTCGACAACCAGATCTGCTTCGCGGTCTATTCGGCCGCGCACGCCTTCAACCGCGTCTACAAGCCGCTGCTCGACCGCCTCGGCCTAACCTATCCGCAATATCTGGTGATGCTGGTGCTGTGGGAGCGCGACGATGTGCCGGTCAAGGACATCGGCGAAAAGCTGTTCCTGGATTCGGGCACGCTGACGCCGCTGCTCAAGCGCCTCGAGGCCGCGCACCTCGTCAAGCGCACACGCTCGCGCGAGGACGAACGCCAGGTGCTGATCGCGCTGACCCCGCAGGGCCACGCGCTGAAGGACAAGGCGCGCGCCGTGCCGCAGTCGATCCTGGCGGCGTCGGATTGCTCGGTGTCGGAGCTGGTGGCGATGAAAGACGAGATCGTCGCGCTGCGCGATCGGCTCAATGCGGTGATTGGGGAGTAGGGGGTTTCAGTAGAGGCGCTTCTTCGTAAAAGCACGGCCCGAATGTGACTTGAGATACTTCTCGAATGCCAGGGCTTTGAGCTTATCGGGGAAGGCGCAATACCAAACGAGCATCCATGGCTTGAATTTGGCCGTGTGAGCGGATTTGCCGGCGTTGTGCTCGGGAATGCGCCGTTTCAGATCTTCAGTGGCCCCGATGTATTCCTGCTCGGGAAATTCGATGCTGCGGAGGATGTAGACATACCACATTGACGGTTTCCGCCTGGGCAGTCGCTAGGGCAGGGTAGGAGAAGGTCATAGTCCGTCTTCGCCCTGCGGGTTACGCCGGACACCACGCTTCCCCCTTCGGGCTCTGCGCGGCTGCGCCACGCGTAGCCCACGGATATTGGCGGCTTCCGCATAACCAGTCGATAGGATGGTGAGGATCGTTACCAGTCCGTCTTCGCCCTACGGGCTTCGCCGGACACCACGCTTCGCCCCTCGGGCCCCGCGCGGCTGCGCCACGCGTAGCCCGAAGGGCGAAGCGTGGTGGAGCCAGGCGGGATCGAACCGCCGACCTCTTGCATGCCATGCAAGCGCTCTCCCAGCTGAGCTATGGCCCCTTAAGTCTTCCAGTGGGGAGGATCCTGGGGGATCCGTCCCGGCCGGCGAGCCCTAGGCGACTCGCGCGGTGCACCCTTTTTCACAGATCAGGGCTGATCTCAAGTCTCTTCATCGCCTCCGACATCACCAATGATGTCGGTCACGTCCTCATCGCCCTCTTCTTCGTCGGCGATGAAGGTCGAATCATCGTCATCGTCGTCATCGAGGGTCTCGTCGACCTCGATATCGTCCTCCGATTCGGGCACGACCGCCTTGACCTTGCCGCTGTTCTCCTCGGCATCGGCCTCCTCGAGCGAGACCTCCTCGACCTCTGCCGGCTCCGGCGTGGTGTCGGCGGCGGCCGCGTGGCGGGCTTCGGCGCCACGAGGCACGCGGGCCGGCGCCACGGGCGCGATCGGGACCACTTCGCCGGTATAGGGCGAGATCACCGGATTCTTGTTGAGGTCGTAGAACTTCTTGCCCGTGGTCGGGCAAATACGTTTGGTTCCGAGTTCGGACTTGGCCACGGCAGAGGAATCCTGGGAATGTCTGAAAAGCGGTGTTTCACTTGGCTAGTTGGCGGCCCGCTGTCAATAGCGCATTACGGGAGAAAGACATGCCGGTGACGGGGCGCGGACCATGTGGTACCTGCGCCCCAGCTCTCCGGAGCACATCCAAGGACACAATCTTGACCCATTCCGACCAACCGAGGCCGCTTCATTCGCGCGCAAACGGTCCCCTGACCGGGAAAGTACGGGTGCCCGGGGACAAGTCGATCTCCCACCGCGCCCTCATCCTGGGCGCGCTCGCGGTCGGCGAGACCAGGATTTCGGGCCTGCTCGAGGGCGAGGACGTCCTCAACACCGCCAAATCCATGCAGGCGCTGGGCGCCAGCGTGGAGCGCACCGGCGATTTCGCCTGGAAAGTGCAGGGCGTGGGCGTGGCAGGCTTCGCCCAGCCCAAGGCGCCGCTGGATTTCGGCAACTCCGGCACCGGCTGCCGGCTGGTCATGGGTGCCGTCGCCGGCTGCCCGATCTCGGCGGTCTTCGACGGCGACGCGTCGCTGCGCAGCCGTCCCATGCGCCGGATCCTGGACCCGCTCGAGAAGATGGGCGCCAGGGTCGTCTCCGGCGGCGAGGGCGGCCGTCTGCCGCTGACCGTCCAGGGCGCGCGCGATCCGCTGCCGATCACCTACAAGACCCCGGTCGCCTCGGCCCAGATCAAATCCGCCGTGCTGCTCGCGGGCCTGGCGGCGCCGGGCATCACCACGGTGATCGAGAACGAGGCCAGCCGCGACCATACCGAGCTGATGCTGAAGCACTTCGGCGCCGACATCACCTCCACGAAGGAGGGCGTGCACGGCCGCCGCATCACGCTCAAAGGCCAGCCCGAGCTGCATGGCGCCAATGTCGTGGTGCCCGCCGATCCCTCCTCGGCGGCCTTCCCGGTTGTTGCGGCGCTGATCGCCGAGGGCTCCGATGTCGTGCTGTCGGATGTCATGACCAATCCGCTGCGCACCGGCCTGTTCACCACGCTGCGCGAAATGGGCGCCTCGATCGAGGAGAGCGAAGTGCGCGGCGATGCCGGCGAGCCGATGGCGCAGCTGCGCGTGCGCGCGTCAAAGCTGCGCGGCGTCGAGGTGCCGCCGGAGCGCGCGCCCTCGATGATCGACGAATATCTCGTGCTGGCGGTGGCGGCCTCCTTCGCCGAAGGCACGACCATCATGCGCGGCCTGCAAGAGCTGCGCGTCAAGGAATCCGACCGCCTCGAGGCCACCGCCGAGATGCTGCGCGTCAACGGCGTCAAGGTCGAGGTCTCCGGCGACGATCTGATCGTCCACGGCCACGGTCACGTTCCGGGTGGCGGCCTCGTCGCCACCCACATGGATCATCGCATCGCGATGTCCGCGCTGGTGATGGGCKGCGCCTCCGACCAGCCGGTGACCGTCGACGACACCGCCTTCATCGCCACCAGTTTCCCGGACTTCATTCCGATGATGCGTTCGCTTGGGGCCGAGTTTTCATGATCATCGCCATCGACGGGCCCGCGGCCTCGGGCAAGGGGACGCTGGGCAAGCGTCTCGCTCATCATTACGGCTATCGTCATCTTGATACCGGCGTGATCTATCGCGCGGTCGCCTACGCCCTGATGCAATCGGGTCATGATCTCCGCGACGAGGCGGCTGCGGTGGCGGCGGCGCTGGAATTGGATCCGGAAAAGTTCGGCGATCCTGCCCTGAAGACCCAGAAGGTCGGCGAGGGCGCCTCGATCGTCTCGGCAATCCCAAGGGTTCGCGAGGCACTGGTCAATTTCCAGCGGCAATTCGCCGCCGATCCGCCGGGGGCGGTGCTGGACGGCAGGGACATTGGAACCGTGATCTGCCCTCATGCCGACGTGAAGATCTTTGTCGTGGCGGACCCCAAGGTTCGCGCCCGCCGCCGCACCATGGAGGCCAAGGCGCGGGGCGAGGAGGCGGACGAGGCGGCCGTGCTCGCCGACATCATCCAGCGCGACGAACGCGACAAGAATCGGCCGATTGCACCGCTGAAACCTGCCCCCGATGCTTACTTGCTAGATAACTCCCAACTGGATATAGAAGGCGGCGTCCGGGCCGCCATCGACATTATCGAGGCCGTCCGAGCGGGCCGGTCGCGGGGTTAAGCCGCAGCCGTCATTGGAGGAAGCGCCCGCTCCCGCTCTTTGAGGTCGATACCCCCGGTCCGCCTGTTTCGGGACCGGTGCGATCCAGGCTCCGGACAAAGATTTCCACGTATCGAACGCGCGGGCCTCAGCCGGCCCGTTTCCGCCGTTCCGGTGCCAGGCCGGGGCAGCAAGCGGTCGCTCGAAGGTCTTGCGGACCTTCCGACACTGCGCGTGCGATGCGCCCATGAACCCAACGGCCGGCAAGACATCCGCAACTGGAGAACAAATGGCTTCGACTTCTGCTGATACCTATAGCCCCTCGCGCGACGATTTCGCCGCGATGCTCGACGAGTCCTTCGCAGGTGGCAACCTGCAGGAAAGCTCCGTCGTCAAGGGCAAGGTGGTTGCAATTGAAAAGGACATGGCCGTCATCGACGTCGGCCTGAAGACCGAGGGCCGCGTCGCCCTGCGCGAATTTTCCGGCCCCGGCCGTGACAGCGAGATCAAGGTCGGCGACGAGGTGGAAGTGTTCCTCGATCGCATCGAGAACGCCCTCGGCGAAGCCGTGCTGTCGCGCGACAAGGCGCGCCGCGAAGAGAGCTGGGGCAAGCTCGAGAAGGCGTTCCAGAACAACGAGAAGGTCAACGGCGTCATCTTCAACCAGGTCAAGGGTGGCTTCACCGTCGACCTSRACGGTGCCGTGGCCTTCCTGCCGSGCTCGCAGGTCGACATCCGTCCGRTCCGCGACGTTGCGCCGCTGATGAACAACTCGCAGCCGTTCCAGATCCTGAAGATGGACCGCCGCCGCGGCAACATCGTCGTCTCCCGCCGCACGGTGCTGGAAGAGACCCGCGCCGAGCAGCGTCAGGAGCTGGTGCAGAACCTCGAAGAGGGTCAGGTCATCGACGGCGTGGTCAAGAACATCACCGACTACGGTGCGTTCGTTGATCTCGGCGGCATCGACGGCCTGCTGCACGTCACCGACATCGCGTGGCGCCGCGTCAACCATCCGACCGAGGTGCTCTCGATCGGCCAGACCGTGAAGGTCAAGATCATCAAGATCAACCACGAGACGCACCGCATCTCGCTGGGCATGAAGCAGCTGCTGGACGATCCGTGGCAGGGCATCGAAGCCAAGTACCCGCTGGGTGCCCGCTTCACCGGCCGTGTCACCAACATCACCGACTACGGTGCGTTCGTCGAGCTCGAGCCGGGCATCGAAGGCCTGATCCACGTCTCCGAGATGTCGTGGACCAAGAAGAACATGCACCCCGGCAAGATCGTCTCGACCTCGCAGGAAGTCGAAGTGCAGGTGCTGGAAGTCGATTCCGTCAAGCGCCGCATCWCGCTCGGCCTCAAGCAGACCATGCGCAACCCCTGGGAGGTCTTCGTCGAAGGTCACCCGACCGGTTCGGTGGTCGAGGGCGAGGTCAAGAACAAGACCGAGTTCGGTCTGTTCCTGGGTCTCGAAGGCGACGTCGACGGCATGGTCCACCTCTCCGACCTCGACTGGAAGCTTCCGGGCGAGCAGGTGATCGACAACTACAAGAAGGGCGACATGGTGAAGGCCGTGGTGCTCGATGTGGACGTCGAGAAGGAGCGTATCTCGCTCGGCATCAAGCAGCTCGAAGGCGACCCCTTCGCCGAGCCGGGCGATGTCAAGAAGGGCGCGGTCGTGACCTGCGAAGTGCTCGAAGTGAAGGAGAGCGGTATCGAGGTGAAGATCGCCGGTACCGACTTTACCACCTTCATCAAGCGCTCGGAGCTCGCGCGTGACCGCAACGACCAGCGCGCCGAACGCTTCGCCGTCGGCGAGAAGGTCGATGCCCGCGTGATCCAGTTCGACAAGAAGGCCCGCAAGGTCCAGGTGTCGATCAAGGCGCTCGAAGTCGCCGAAGAGAAGGAAGCCATCGCGCAGTACGGCTCCTCCGATTCGGGTGCGACGCTCGGCGACATCCTCGGCACCGCGCTCAAGAATCGCGACAGCAAGTAAGCGAAACGTTCGTTTCGCTGACATCAAAGCCCCGGCGCGAGCCGGGGCTTTTTTGTTGCGATCGTCGTCCCGGCGAAGGCCGGGACCCATAC
>NZ_JBFUES010000132.1:0-11453 GCF_056403875.1 Bradyrhizobium sp. P2_E8 | reverse complement strand
GTGGAAATCCCGACCGGTTCGACGGGGAGAAAACTGGCCGGAACGGTTGCGGGCAAGAGCTCGCGCACGCGCGCCAGATAGGCGTCGGCGATCAGCACGTCGGTTGCAAGCGGCAGATGCGGCCCGTGCTGCTCGGTCGCCGCCAGCGGCAGCACCGCGATCCAGCGCGCCGCCTCCATTGGACCGGCATCGGCCCAGCGGATCTCGGTCCAGTCGCGGGACGGCGTCATCAAGTTGTCCTTGGAGGTTTCTTTGCCCGAATTTGTCACGTAATTTGGGGTATGGAGGGGACGCGGGCCTGGCCGGCTCGCGTCCCCGATGTCTTGCGGTTTTATCGCGTTGGACTGGCATCGGCCAGCCACGATCGACGGAGTCCCATCATGAGCCTCTCTCATCTGCGGCGAGCGTTAACGGCGGGCTTGATGGCCGCTTTGGTTTCGGTCGTCCCGGCGCGCGCCGAGACCCTGGACAAGGTCACCTTCGGCACCAACTGGGTCGCCGAGGCCGAGCATGGCGGCTTCTTCCAGGCGGTCGCCGATGGCACCTACAAGAAGTACGGGCTCGACGTCACCATCGTCCCCGGCGGTCCCAACGAGAACAACCGGATGCTCTTGATCGCCGGCAAGATCGATTTCTTCATGGCCGCGAACACGCTGATGTCGTTCGACGCGGTCGCCAACAACGTCCCCGTCGTCACCATCGCCGCGGTCTTCCAGAAGGATCCGCAGGTGATGCTGACGCAGCCGGACGCCAAGGTCGCCAAGATCGAGGACCTCAAGCCGCTGACCCTGTTCGTCTCCAAGGAAGGCATGACCAGCTACTTCCAGTGGCTGAAGTCCGAATACGGCTTCAACGAGAAGAACGTCCGGCCCTACAATTTCAATCCGCAGCCCTTCATCGCCAATCCCAAGAGCGCGATGCAGGGCTACGTCACCTCCGAGCCCTTCGCGGTCGAGAAGGCCGCCGGCTTCAAGCCGAACGTGCTGCTGCTCGCCGATTACGGCTTCAACACCTACTCGACCCTGATCGAGACGCGCCGCGACATCGCCGAGAAGAAGCCCGATCTGGTGCAGCGATTCGTCGATGCCTCCATGATCGGCTGGTACAATTACATCTACCGCGACAATTCTGCCGGCAATGCCATGATCAAGCAGCTCAATCCCGAGATGACCGACGATCTGCTGGCCTATTCCGTCGCCAAGATGAAGGAACACGGCATCGTTGATTCCGGCGAGTCGCTCAAGAACGGCATCGGCGCGATGAGCGACGAGCGCTACACCTCCTTCTTCAACAAGATGGTGAAGGCGGGTGTGGTGAAGCCCGATCTCGATTTCCGCAAGTCCTACACGCTGCGCTTCGTCAACAAGGGCGTCGGCGTCGAGCTGCGCCCGACCAAGCCGTAACGCATGCCGGAGTTAGATCGATATGTCGCGGCGCGGTTCACCTCTCCCCGCTGGGGAGAGGTGCAGGTTGCCGATCGATCCCACCACATCACATCCAGCGCTCAATGGTAGAGCGCAAAACCTCGTCCGGGGTCGAGGCCAGCCTGACGGCACTCGCCGTCAGCCTGCGCGGTGTGACGAAGGTCTATGACAACGGCGTCATGGCGCTCGGGCCGCTCGATCTCGCCGTGCGCAAGGGCGAGTTCATCTCGCTGCTGGGGCCGTCGGGGTGCGGCAAGTCGACCGCGCTGCGGCTGATCGCGGAGCTCAGCGCGCCGTCGTCCGGCATCGTGCGGATGGCGCGTCACGAGGGACCTGCACAGCCGGGTCACGGCATCGGCTTCGTGTTTCAGGAGCCGACCCTGATGCCCTGGACCAGCGTGCGCGAGAACGTGCGGCTGCCCTTGAAGCTCGCAGGCGTCCCGAAAGCGGACGCACGCGCGCGCGCCGACGAAGCGCTGGCGAGCGTCGGGCTTGCCGATTTCGCCGACGCCTATCCGCGCGAGCTGTCAGGCGGCATGAAGATGCGGGTCTCGCTGGCGCGCGCGCTCGTCACCGATCCCGATATCCTCCTGATGGATGAGCCGTTTGCGGCGCTCGACGAGATCACGCGCTTCCGCCTCAACAACGATTTGCTCGCGCTGTGGCGGGCCTTGCGCAAGACCGTCATCTTCGTCACCCATTCGGTGTTCGAATCCGTCTATCTGTCGCAGCGCGTGGTGGTCATGACGGCGCGGCCGGGCCGGATCCAGGCCGACATCCGCATCGAGACGGTCGAGCCGCGGACCGAGGAGTTTCGCACCTCGGCCGCCTATTCGGATTATTGCCGGAAGGTGTCGGCCGCGCTGGCGCCGTCCTATTCGGGGCAACCGGCGCTATGAGCGCGCAGCCCTCCGTCACCGCCGGGCCGTCCGGCGCGCACCGTGCGGTGCGCTTCGTGCTTCCCGTCATCGTGCTTGCGGCCGGGCTTCTCGCCTGGGAACTCGTGGTCCGCATCAGGGAGATCCCGCCTTACGTGCTGCCGGCGCCCTCCGTCATCTTCCTGACGCTGATCAAGGACTGGGCGGTGCTGTCACAATCGCTCGTCACCACGCTTCTGACCACGCTCGAAGGATTTGTGGCGGCGAGCGTCGGCGGTATCGCGCTGGCGCTGTTGTTCAACCAGTCGAAATGGGTGGAATATTCGCTGTTCCCCTACGCCGTCGTGCTCCAGGTGACGCCTGTGATCGCGATTGCACCGCTGCTCCTGATCTATCTGGAGCAGCAGACCGCGGTCGTCGTCTGCGCCTTCATCGTCGCCTTCTTCCCGGTGCTCTCCAACACCACGCTCGGGCTCAATTCGGTCGACCGCAACCTCGCCGGTTTGTTCCAGCTCTATGGCGCCTCGCCACCACAAACCCTGCGCTTCCTGAAGCTGCCGGCGGCGCTGCCCTATATCCTCGGCGGCCTGCGCATCGCCGGCGGGCTGTCGCTGATCGGCGCCGTCGTGGCCGAGATCGCGGCTGGAACGGCCGGCGCCGGCTCCGGGCTCGCCTACAGGATCGCCGAGTCAGGCTACCGATTGAACATACCCCGCATGTTCGCCGCGCTGCTGTTGTTGTCGCTGGCCGGGATTGTCATCTATGGGGTGCTGGCGCTAGTTTCCCACCTCGTTTTACGGCGCTGGCATGAAAGCGCGCTTGGAAAGGAAAATTGATGACCGCCGGTTCGATTTCGTCCRAAAAGATCGACCTTCTGATCTATGGGCCGGTGCGGCCGATCCTCGAGAACGGTTTTTCCGATCATTTCGTCGTGCACAGGGCCGAGACGCGAGGCGACCTCGAGCGGTTGACCCCCGCGGTCCGTGAAAAGATCCGCGGCGTGGCGGTGACCTATCACACGGTGCGCGCCGACAAGGACTCGCTGTCGCAACTGCCCAAGATCGAGATGGTGGCAAGCTTCGGCGTCGGCTACGACCATATCGACGCCAAATACGCGGCCGAGCACAACATCATCGTCACCAACACGCCCGACGTGCTGACCGAGGAGGTCGCCGACGTCGCGATGGGCCTCCTGATCTCCACCGTGCGCGAGTTCATCAAGGCCGACCGTTACGTCCGCTCCGGGCTCTGGCAGACGCAGAACTATCCGCTCAGCGTCGGCTCGCTGCGCGACCGCAAGGTCGGCATCGTCGGCATGGGCCGGATCGGCCAGGCCATCGCGCGCCGGCTCGACGCGTCGCTGGTGCCGGTGGTCTACCACTCCCGCAACCCGTCCAAGGACGTCTCCTACAAGCATTATCCCGATCTGATCGAGATGGCGAAGGCGGTGGACACCTTGATGGTGATCGTGCCCGGCGGTGCCAGCACCAACAAGATGGTCAATGCCGAGGTGCTCAAGGCGCTCGGCCCGCGCGGCGTGCTGATCAATGTCGCGCGCGGCTCGGTGGTCGACGAGCCGGCGCTGGTGCAGGCGCTGAAGTCCGGCACCATCCTCGCCGCCGGTCTCGACGTGTTCGCGGCGGAGCCGAGCGTGCCGGACGAGCTCAAGAGCATGCAGAACGTCGTGCTGCTGCCGCATATCGGCTCGGCCTCGGTGGTGACGCGCAACGCGATGGACCAGCTCGTCGTCGACAATCTCAAGGCCTGGTTCGCCGGCAAGGCGCCGTTGACCCCGGTTGCGGAAACGCCGTTCAAGGGGCGCTGATGACCATTCTTCGGGGCGTTGCGTTGGCCATCGCGGCATGTGTCGCCGCGGTCGGCCCTGCGCTTGCGCAGGATGCGACGACCCTGAAGAAGCAGATGCCCGGGCAGTGGGAGCTCTCGACCACCGAGCGCAGCAAGACCTGCGTCGTCACGATGAAGGCCGACGCTGCCGGCCAGGGCTTCAAGCTGGAGCTGGAGCCGGCCTGCAAGACCGCGCTGCCCTTCACCAAGGACATCGTCGCCTGGAGCGTCAGGGGTCTCGACATCGTTCGCTTGCAGGATGCGACCGGTGAAGCGGTGATCGACTTCACCGAGGTCGAGGCCGGCATCTTCGAGGGGCTGCGGCAGGGCGAGGGCGTCTACATCCTGCAAGACCTCGCCGCCGCCCGTTCGATGGCCAAGTCGATGGACCAGATGATCGGCGACTGGTCGATGGTGCGCGGCAACGGCCAGCCGGTCTGCGGGCTGACGCTGACCAATACCGAGGCCGGGCCCGACAATTTCCAGGTCTTCCTCAAGCCGAGATGCGATGCGGCGATCGCGCAGTTCAACCCGACGCAATGGCGGCTCGAACGCGGCCAGATCATCCTGATGTCGAAATCAGGCGATATCTGGCAGTTCGAGGCCGACGACAACGCGCAGTGGCGGCGCGTTCCCGATACCGCTGATCCCCTGATCATGCTGCGGCAATAATTTCTCCCGGGGATGTCGATTTAGCCGAGGCTCAATCGTCACATCCATAGCGAGCCGGTTAGCGGCCGGAGCGGTCGCTGCTCGCGCCAAGGGAGTTTTTCCATGCGCTTCATGTACATCGTGACCTCCAGCCAGCCGATGGCAGGCCCGTCCCCGGCACTGGCGGAGGCGATGCAGAAGATATCCGAGCGGGAGATCAAGGCCGGTCGAATGCTCGACACCGGCGGCCTGATGCCGCTTGCGACCGGCGCACGGGTGAAGATCGTCGACGGCGAGCTCAGCGTCATCGACGGCCCCTTCGTCGAGGCCAAGGAAGTGATCGGCGGCTACGCCATTTTCGAGCTGCGCGACAAGGCGGAAGCTCTGGCCATGGCGAAGGAATTCATGCAGTTGCATCTCGATCACATGCCGGGATGGGATGGCACCTGCGAATTGCGGGCATTCGCGACGCCGGGTGTCGACGTGGCGTGCGAGATCGACGCGCATTCCAGGGTCGCCGCCCACGCCTGATGGACACCACCGCTCGTCCTAGAGCGTTTTCGAGCGAAGTGGATACCGGTTCGCGTAAAGAAAACGCGTCAAAACAAGAATCTAGAGCCCCGTTCCGATTCCGTCGGAACGGAAAGGGCTCTAGTCGGCGGCGATGACGGCCGCCGACATCGATCGCGCGATTCACGCAGCTTGGCGCGTCGTGCAGCCGCGGCTGATCGCGACGCTGTCGCGCATGCTGCGGGACGTGACGCTCGCGGAGGAATTGACCCAGGACGCACTGGTCGCCGCGCTGGAAGCCTGGCCGCTCAGCGGGGTGCCGGATAATCCCGGCGCCTGGCTGGTTGCGACAGCCAAGCGCCGTGCGCTCGATCATCTGCGCCGGGCGAAAATGCTCTCCCGCAAGCAGGACCTGCTGACGCACGACCTGATGCAGAAACAGGACGCGATGCCCGATTTCGACACCGCCCTCGACGACGACATCGGTGACGAATGGCTGCGGCTGATCTTCACGGCGTGCCACCCGCTGCTGCCGCGGCAGGCCCGCGCGGCGCTGGCGTTGCGCATGATCTGCGGCCTGACCACCGACGAGATCGCGCGCGCCTTCCTGGTGACGGAGGCAACCATCGCCCAGCGCATCGTCCGCGCCAAGCGCACGCTTTCGCGGTCGGGCCTCACCTACGAAACGCCAAGCGGCGAGGCGCTTTCCGAGCGTCTCGCCTCGGTGCTCGAGGTCGTCTACCTCATCTTCAACGAGGGCTATTCGGCCTCACGCGGCGAGGAGTGGCTGCGGCCGCAGCTCTGCGACGAGGCTCTGCGCATGGGACGGGTGCTGGTCGGGCTCGCACCGCTCGAGCCCGAGGTGCACGGTCTCATGGCGCTGATGGACCTGAATGCCGCGCGGATGCATGCCCGCACCGACCACGATGGCGAGCCCATCCTGCTCATGGACCAGGATCGCGGGCTGTGGGATCGGCTGCAGATCACCCGCGGCCTTCGGGCGCTGGATCGCGCGCGCGCGCTCGGCGGTGCCGGCCGGTTCTACACGCTGCAGGCAGCCATCGTCGCGTGTCATGCCACCGCGGAGACGGCCGCAAGCACCGACTGGCGGCGCATCGCGGAACTCTATGGCCAGCTTGCGACGCTGGTGCGCTCGCCGGTGATCGAACTCAACCGCGCAGTCGCGCTCGGCATGGCCGAAGGGCCGCAGGCCGGGCTCGATCTCGTGGATCTGATCGCCGGCGAGCCGGCGCTCAGGACGTATCACCATCTTCAGGCCGTGCGCGGCGACCTTCTGCAAAAGCTCGGCCGCTTCGCCGAGGCACGGGTTTCGTTCGAGACCGCCGCCCGTCTTGCCACCAATGCGCGCGAGCGCGGGTTGATGGAACGACGTGCGGCAGACATTGCCGATGCCGGCGGCATGGCTTGAGGCGCGCTGAAACGGTTCGAGACGCCCGGGCTCCTCACCATGAGGGCTGATATCTCGCCGCGAAACGCGACCTCATCCCGAGGGCCCGCTGTAGGCGGGCGTCTCGAAGGATGGCCGCAGATTACGTCGTCGGCTTCGGCGGCGGCGCGGTGCCCTGCGCCCACTTCTCCAGCTTGCCGAGCACGCCCCAGGCCGTGAGTGCCAGCGAGATCGGCATCGCGAACTGGCCGAGCCCCGGCACCGCCGACACGATCGTCCCGAGCAATCCGGCAATGCCGCCTGCGTTGGGAGTCGCCGTCACCGACGAGAGCAGCGCGGTGAGCACCGAGCCGCCGATGCCGAGTGCCGTCTTCTTGCCGTCGAGCAGCTTGCCGATGGTCTCGCCGAGCGCGCCGTTGACCTGGCCGAGCACGGGCTTGCCGTCCTTGTTGAGCAGGGCGCTGAGCAGGTCGACGACCTGCTTCAGCTGATCGACCGGGGCGGGATTGGTCGGGGTGACTGGTCCTGGCATGGGCGCCGTCTTGTTGATGAGAGAGAAGAGCCGTTCGAACAGGCTGATCGGGTCGTTGGTGGTGGCGGGCAGCGTGTTGCCCGGTGTCGTCGTCCCCGGCGTTACGCCGCCGGCGGACGGTCGCAGCAATTGCGCGAGGTCCTCCAGCCGCTTCAGGGCCTGGGACAGATCGCCGGTCTGCCCGGCGGTGCCCGACTGCGTCGCGCGCGTGATGGCGGCGACCGTGGCCCCGTCGAGAAGCCCGGTATCCCTCAGGCCGTTCTGCTGCTGAAACTGCGAGACCGCAGCCCTGGTCTTCGGTCCGCTGATGCCGTCCTCCGCAAGCGGCGGATTGGCGCCGAGCTTGTTGAGCGCCTGCTGCATGAGAACGACCGTCGAGGCGATGTCGTCCTCGGGCTCGGCGCGGCCCACGAATTGCGGGCTGCCGTCGAGGGTGATCGAGGAATCGAGCGCCATCATCGCATGCAGGATCACGGCGGTGCCGAGCTGGGAATCGACGTGGTTCGAGTCGAACACGTGGTCGCGGACGAATTTGCCGCCCCTCGCTTCGGGCGGGCCGTACAGTGTCGAGCCGCCATAGAGATAGGGCGAATTGCAGCCCTTGGCGTGATAGCCGAAGCCGTTGAACGCCTCGAGCCGGAACAGCATCCGCGCGATGCCCCAGTCCTGGGCGCCGATGAAATTTTCGATTCTGAACGCGTCCACGGCGCCGTCCACGAACGTGGCGAACGGGCCGCGCCCTTTCGGAACGATGGTCGTCACGCGATGGATCGACTCGCCGTTGCCGAGATAGGTGTCGAAATCGAAATTGGACTCGCGATAGTGGCAGAGGGCGGCAAAAAACCAGGGAACACCGGTCAGCCGCTCGATCTGCTGATAGGTCGCCTTGCCGTTGATCGCCTTGCGGGCGACCGCGTTGGCGTCGGCAAGGCGTGAAGGCCGGATCTCAAGACTGGACCAATTTCGCTCGTATTCGCCTTTCAGACTCTCGAATGAGACCATTTCCCGCTCCCGAAAAATTATGAATTATCGAAATTATATGAAAGTCAGAGTGAACCAGGCCCCGTGATCGGGGCGTGACTCCAGCGTGATCGGCGCAAATGTGGCAGGTTGCCGGCTAGGCGCATGTGAAATGGCTTACAGCTCCAGCGGGAAAATGGGCGGCGGGACCGGCATCGCAGGGCGTCCGACAATGAGGGAACCCGCGGGAGCCTCCGCCCGTTAGCAACGTACGCGGTCAGGAGGCTTGCCCAGGAGGCTTGCATGGCCAAGCGCGTCCTCGCGATCGGCATCGAACCCGGCGTTGCGGACTACAGCGCATTCCCGCAACTGACGCCGGAGCTCGTGCGCAATTACATCGAGGCGCAGTTCTTGCGTCTGCGCGATCTCGGCTACCACGTCACGAGCTGCCTGATCGATGTCGACGCGGCGGCCGAAGCCGCGGTGACGGCGGCGTTGCGCGACGAGAGCTTCGACTGCATCGTGATCGGAGCGGGCCTGCGCGAGCCGAAGGCGCGCCTGCTGCTGTTCGAGAAGGTGCTCAACCTCGTCCACCGCCTGGCGCCGAATGCGGCGATCTGCTTCAACACCACGCCCGCCGACACCGCCGAGGCCGTGCAGCGCTGGATGGAGCCCTGACCTTTCGACGGCCTGCATGTGCATCGCACACGGTACGGTCTGGGCTGCCGTCGCGCAGCGCCCCCGGCGCCATCGCGGCGCGTTCCAGCTGCGGCGCCGGCAATTTGTCTGGCTCGAATCCGCTTGCGGCGCTATGACACAGCTCAGCACAGGGGAGGGCGAGCATGCTTCGAGGTCTTCGCATTGGAAGTCTTGGGATCGCGGCGTGTCTGACGGTTGCGTTGGCGATGCCGGCGCATGAGGCGGCGGCCCAGGATGCCGTCGGCGGCGCGATCATCGGCGGTGTCGGCGGGGCGATCCTCGGCGGCGCGATCGGTGGCGGCCGCGGTGCAGCAATCGGCGCCGTCGTCGGTGCCGGCACGGGCGCCGCGATCGCCTCGGAGGGCGAGCGCCGCCGCTCCGGCTACTACGCCTATCAGCGCGGCTGCTACATGCAGCGCCCCGACGGACGCTACGTCCCGGTCGATCCCCGATATTGCTATTGAGGCCTGACGGAGCGCTCGCGCGCTAGCTCTTTGCTGCCGCCGGCATGATCTGGAGCAGCGGCTCCGGCTGGATCGAGATCTGGCCGGCGAAGGGCCGGTCATGTGCGGCGATGAGCAGGACGGAGGTGGCTACTCCCGTCGCGAACAGGCCCATAGCGATCGCCGATCCCAGGCGGTTGTCGCAATGAACGAGGCCGATCACCAGCAGCGCGCAGACGGCCTGGAGGTACAGGCACCACCACTTGACCGGGTTCACTGCGGCGAGGCTGACGATGATCCGCTGCCGCCGTGCATCCAGCGCCTGCTCCAGCGCTGCGATGAGCTCGCGCTGCACATTCGCCTGCCCCGTGCCTTGCGGCGTCATCGCGATGACGAGCTGCAACGCTTCCGCAAGCGCAGGCGGCGTGACTTTCAACGAGACCGCCTGATGCGCCATCATCGGCCATTCCACTGTCACGGCCTGTCCGACATAGTCGCGGACCAGGCCGCGCAGCCGCGTCTCCTGCTCCGCCGGCAGGCCTGCGGCCAGCAGCACGGCGCTTCGCAGCGCACTGGCCTCGCGGCTCACCGCAGCGCCGGCGCGGTCGCCGTCACCCCAGACCTGCGCCGCAGTGAAGGCGACGAACAGGCCGAAGATGATGCCGAGCACCGGCAGCATGCCCGGCGAGATCGCCTTCAGCGATTTGGCGCGCTCGCCGGTCGCGACAAGTGCGATGCCCGCGAAGATCGCCCCGGCGAGCAAATAGGTGAATCCGAAGATCACCAGCGCCATCAAGGGCAGCGGCAGATTGTGCAGCCAGTCGCTCATGCTGTTCTTGTCGCTCGATTCGAAGCTTCAGATCAACCGCATCCCGCGCTTCAGCGTGCGCAAATCGCCGGCTTCTCCATGCAGACGGTTCTGATACTGAAGTCGCCACTTGACTATCGCGCCGCGCGCTTATACTGAAGTATAGACTTCACTAATGAGCAGGGCGGCAATGACCGATCAATCCATCGTCGACAACACGTTTGTCATCGAGCGCATGTATCTCAAGCCGCCGATCCAGGTATTCGCGGCTTTTTCCGACGCGTCCAAGAAGCGGCGCTGGTTTGCTGAAGGCCCTGACCATGACGTCGAGCATTTCAGCATGGATTTTGCCGTTGGAGGGCGAGAGCGCGCCCAATACCGCTTCAAGAAGGGCACGCCTTTCGCCTCGGTCGCGCTCACCTACGACGGGCACTTTCTGGATGTAGTTGCTGATCGCCGCGTTGTTACGGCTTCCACGATGACGTTAGGAGAGCGGCGCATATCCGCATCCCTCGTGACCGCGGAATTCCGTCCAAAGAATTCGGGGACGCTGTTGGTCCTGACCCATCAGGCCGTCTTCTTCGAGGGTGCGGACGGTCCCAAAATTCGCGAGGCTGGATGGCGCGCTCTGCTCGATCGACTTGAGCCGGTCGTTTAGGCACCTGCACGGAAAACCGGAGGACCGTGTCAATGGCCACGTCCATGGCCTTGCGCATCGGCAGGGTCGATCGAATCCTGGATGCCCTTGGTGATTCTACGCGCCGTCGGATCATTCGTCTTTTGAGTGCCGGTCCAATGTCCGTGTCGGACCTTTCCAGGCCGCTCGGTATCACCGTCACGGCCGTGACCCAGCATCTGCGCATTCTTCAGTCCTGTGCCTTGCTCAAGTCCCACAAGAAGGGGCGCGTACGAATGTGCAGCCTGGATACGTCGGGATTCGAGACCCTGGAGCACTGGATCAGAGAACACCGGACGTCGTGGGAGCGTCGCCTCGATCGACTCGGCAGCCTCCTGGAGGAGGATTAGACGTGAAGAAGCTGCTGATTGCGATCGGCGTGGGCACAGGATTTGCCACGCTCCTGGGGGGTGGTTTCATCGCATGGGCGCTCGATGCGTACAGAGCGGACCCTCTGGCGCAGGCCCGCGCCCTGAACGATTCTCGCGTTGTGATCAGCGGGCATGATGGTTTCATTGTCATTCGCCCGTCCGCTGCCCCGTCTGCGATTGGACTCTTGTTTTATCCGGGCCTCCGGATCGAGCCAAAGGCATATCTCTCAAAGCTTGTCGCGCTATCC
>NZ_JBFUES010000131.1:0-11454 GCF_056403875.1 Bradyrhizobium sp. P2_E8 | reverse complement strand
GGGCGCTGCCGGATCATTCCCGGGCACGCCTATCGACTTCGTGACGCAGGACAGCCGCCTGGTGAAGCCGGGCAGCCTGTTCGTCGCGCTCAGCGGCACGCCGAGCGGTGGCTTCATCTCGGCCTTCGCCAGCGCGCGCGACGGCTGGGAGTTCGCCGACAAGGCGGAAGCCTCGGGCGCGGTCGCGATGATCGTGCCGCACGAGATCGCGGGCATCCGTATCCCGCAGATCGTCGTGAAGGACACGCTGATCGACGGCCTCTGGGGCCTCGCGCGCGCCGCACGCGCGCGCTTCAGCGGGCCGGTGATCGGGCTCACAGGCAGCGCGGGCAAGACCAGCACCAAGGAATTCCTGGCGGCCTATCCGAGCGCCTATGCCAGCCCGTCGAGCTTCAACAATTTCTGGGGCGTGCCGCTGACGCTGTGCAATGCGCGGCCCGATGCCAGCCTCTGGGTCGTCGAGATGGGCATGAACCAGACGGGCGAGATCGCGCGGCTCAGCGAGTTGACGCGGCCGACCGTCGCGCTCGTCGTCAAYGTCCAGCCGGTGCATCTGGAAAAGCTCGGCTCGCTCGAGGCCATCCGGCGCGAGAAGGTCTCGATCGCGCTCGGTCTGCAGGAGAATGGCGTGCTGGTGCTGCCCGCCGGGCTCAAGGCATCCGAATGGAAGGGCAAGGTGGTGCGCTTCGGCGAGCATGCCGAGGTGCACGAGGTCACGCACGCGCCGCATGGCGAGAGCTGGCAGGTCGTCGCGATGATCGGCAAGAAGCAGATCGCCTTCAGCCTGACGCCGGGCGCGCCGCACCGCGTGCAGAATGCGCTCGCCGCGCTCGCTTCGATCCGCGCGGCGAATCTCGATGCCGCGACGCTCGCGATCAAGCTCGACCGCGTCGGCATCATGACCGGCCGCGGCGTCGAGCAGGCGGTCGGCGGTGTCACCGTGATCGACGACAGCTTCAACGGCAATCCGGCCAGCGTGGCTGCTGCGCTGCAAAGCCTGCAGGCGCGCAATGTGACTGGTGGCCGCCGCATTGCGGTGCTCGGCGATATGCTGGAACTGGGCGATGACGCACCGAGCTACCACACCGGCCTCACCAAGCATCTTGAAGGCATCGATGGCGTCTATTGCGTCGGGCCGCTGATGCGCCACCTCTACGACGTGCTGCCGGCCGGCAAGGGCCTTGGCTGGCACGACGATCCCGCCACGCTGAAGCCGGGCGAGGTCGCAAGCCTGCTGAGGGCAGGCGACGTCGTGGTTGTCAAGGGCAGCAAGAAGATGTTCTGGGTCAACAAGTTTGTGCCGGGCCTAGTGGCCGCCTTGCAGGCAAAGGCGTAAACTGCTTGGAAGGCGCTGTTCCCGAATCCCACCCTTTGCGGCGCGAAGCTTTTTCCCAGAGGTCGCCCGACCCCATGATGAAGACCAGCGAATGCGCGTGAGGCACGCTGAGGCCAAGATTAAAACCAAGGCCCGTGCGAAGGCGCCATAGGACCGACTGAATGTTTTACTGGCTGATCGAGCTCTCCAACACATTTCCGGGCTTCGGTGCCTTTCGCACCTTCCTGAACGTCTTCCGTTACATCACCTTCCGCACCGGCGGCGCGGTGGTCACCGGCGCGCTGTTCGTGTTCCTGTTCGGGCCCTGGATCATCGATCATTTGCGTATCCGACAGGGCAAGGGCCAGCCGATCCGGACAGATGGACCGCAATCGCATCTCGCCAAGAAGGGCACGCCCACCATGGGCGGGCTGATGATCCTGTCCGGCCTCACGGTCGGCACGGTGCTGTGGGCCAACCCGCTCAATCCCTATGTCTGGATCGTGCTGGCGGTGACGCTCGGCTTCGGCTTCGTCGGCTTCTATGACGACTACCTGAAGGTGACCAAGCAGACCACGACCGGATTCGGCAGCAAGCTTCGCCTGCTGATCGAGGCGGCCATCGCGCTGGTGGCCTGCTACGCGCTGGTGCGCCTGAATCGCGATCCCGCGTCGACCGCGCTGACGATCCCGTTCCTGAAGGACACCGTGCTGCATTTCGGCTGGTTCTTCGTCGTGTTCGGTGCCTTCGTCATCGTCGGCGCCGGCAATGCGGTGAACCTCACCGACGGTCTCGACGGCCTCGCCATCGTGCCCGTGATGATCGCGACCGCGAGCTTTGCGATGATCGCCTATCTCGCCGGCAACGCGGTGTTCGCCGACTATCTCCAGATCAAATATGTCGCCGGCACCGGAGAGCTTGCGGTGCTCTGCGGCGCGCTGCTGGGCGCCGGCCTCGGCTTCCTCTGGTTCAACGCGCCGCCGGCCTCGATCTTCATGGGCGACACCGGCTCGCTCGCGCTCGGTGGCATGCTCGGCGCCATCGCGGTCGCGGTGAAGCACGAGATCGTGCTCGCGGTGATCGGTGGCCTGTTCGTGCTGGAGGCGGTCTCCGTCATCGTGCAGGTGGTGTCGTTCAAGCTCACCGGAAAACGCATTTTCCGCATGGCGCCGATCCACCACCATTTCGAGCAGCTCGGCTGGACCGAGCCGCAGATCGTGATCCGCTTCTGGATCATCTCGGTGATGCTGGCGCTGGCCGGCCTCTCGACGCTGAAGCTGCGGTGATCGATCGATGATCCCGGTTACGTCCTTCGCCGGCAAGACAGTCGCGGTATTCGGCCTCGGCGGCTCGGGGCTCGCGTCCTGTCACGCGCTGAAAGCCGGCGGCGCCGAGGTGATCGCCGCCGACGACAATGCCGACAACGTCGCCAAGGCCGCGCAGGCCGGTTTCATCACCGCGGACCTGCGCAACGTCTCCTGGGCGAATTTCGCAGCGCTGGTGCTTGCGCCCGGCGTGCCGCTGACCCATCCCGTGCCGCACTGGAGCGTGCTGAAGGCGCGCGAGGCCGGCTGTGAGGTGATCGGCGACATCGAGCTGTTCTGCCGCGAGCGGCGGCGCCATGCGCCGGATGCGCCGTTCGTCGCCATCACCGGCACCAACGGCAAGTCGACCACGACGGCGCTGATCGCGCATCTCACCAAGGTCGCCGGCTACGACACCCAGATGGGCGGCAATATCGGCACCGCGATCCTGTCGCTGGAGCCGCCGCGCACGGGCCGCGTCCACGTCATCGAGATGTCGTCCTACCAGATCGACCTCACCCCCTCGCTCGATCCCTCAGTCGGCATCCTGCTCAATGTCAGCGAGGACCATATCGATCGTCACGGCACCATCGCGCACTACGCCGCGGTGAAGGAGCGCCTCGTCGCCGGCGTGCAGGCAGGCGGCACCTCGATCGTCGGCGTCGACGACGGGTTTTGCCGCGACATCGCCGACCGGCTCGACCGCGCCGGCAAGAACGTGGTGCGCATCTCCGTCAAGAATCCGCTGGCGAGCGGCATCCATGTCGAGCACGGCACCATCGTGCGCACCGCGGGCGGCGCCCGCAGCGAAGTCGCCAAGCTCGGCGGCATCGGCTCGCTGCGTGGCCTGCACAACGCGCAGAACGCGGCCTGCGCCGCCGCCGCCGCGCTCGCAATGGGTATCAGCTTTGAGGTGCTTCAGAACGGCCTGCGCAGCTTTCCGGGCCTTGCACATCGCATGGAGCAGGTCGGCCGCCGCGGCAACGTGCTGTTCGTCAACGACTCCAAGGGCACCAATGCGGATGCCACCGCGCATGCGCTGTCGTCCTTTGCCGACATCTTCTGGATCGCCGGCGGCAAGCCGAAGGCCGGCGGTATCACAAGCCTCACGGGCTTCTTCCCGCGCATCCGCAAGGCCTACCTGATCGGCGAGGCCGCGCCGGAGTTTTCCGGCACGCTGGGGACACAGGTCGCGCACGAGATCAGCCAGACGCTGGACGTTGCGGTCGAGCACGCCGCGCGCGACGCGGAAGCCTCGGGCCTCACGGATGCGGTCGTGCTGCTCTCGCCCGCCTGCGCGTCCTTCGATCAGTACCGCAACTTCGAGATCCGCGGCACCAAGTTCCGCGAGCTGGTGCAGGCGCTGCCGGGCGTGAAGCCGGTGGTGTGACGCAACGCCCCCGTCCCTCACTCCGCTGTCATTGCCCGGCTTGACCGGGCGATCCAGTACGCCGCGGCTGTCGTTATGAATCTCGACGGCTCTGGAATACTGGATGCCCCGCCTTCGCGGGGCATGACGAGCATTTGAGGTGAGGGCTCCCTCTATCTCGAAACATTCCCGTTTCCTTAACCCCCCGTAAACCAACCTCGGCGACCAATGGGCTGACCTCCGTCCGAAAGCGGCCGCCCATGCTCTCCCGTGAAGAACGCACCCCCTTTTCCGAGTGGTGGTGGACCGTCGACAAGCCGCTGATGGGCGCCATCTTGGCGCTAATGCTGACCGGCGTGATCCTGTCGCTGGCGGCGAGCCCGCCGGTTGCGACCCGCATCGGGCTCGATCCCTTCCATTTCTTCAGCCGGCACGTGATGTTCCTGGCGCCGTCCTGCCTGGTGCTGCTCGGGGTCTCTTTCCTGTCGCCACGCGCGATCCGGCGAAGCGCGCTGCTCATCTTCGCGGTCAGCATCATCCTGATCGTGGTGACGCTCGCGATCGGCCCGGAGGTGAAGGGCTCGCGGCGCTGGATCACGCTGCTCGGCGTCAACATCCAGGCCTCCGAAATCGCAAAACCATCGTTCGTCGTCATCGCCGCGTGGCTGTTCGCGGAATCGACCAGGCGGCCGGAGATGCCGGCGACCTCGATGGCGCTGGTGCTGCTGCTGATGCTGGTCTCGCTGCTGGTGATGGAGCCGGATTTCGGCCAGACCATGCTGGTCCTGATGGTGTGGGGCTCCCTGTTCTTCATCGCGGGCATGCGCATGATCTGGGTGTTCGGGCTCGCCGGCCTCGGCGCCGCCGGGCTTTTCAGCGCCTACCTGTTCGTCCCGCACGTCGCCGGCCGCATCAGGCGCTTCATGAATCCCGCCTCGGGCGACACCTTCCAGGTCGATACCGCCATGGAGGCCTTCTACAACGGCGGCTGGTTCGGGCTCGGACCGGGCGAGGGCATCGCCAAGCGCAGCCTGCCGGACAGTCATACCGACTTCGTGTTCGCGGTCGCGGCGGAAGAGTTCGGTATCATCCTGTGCCTTGCCATGCTGGCGCTGTTCGCCTTCGTCGTCATCCGCACGCTGTCGCGGGCCTATGCCAATGAGGACATGTTCTCGCGCTTTGCGGCCTCCGGCCTTGCGATCCTGTTCGGCGTGCAGGCGGCGATCAACATGTCGGTCAACCTCCAGCTCATCCCGGCGAAGGGCATGACGCTGCCCTTCATCTCCTATGGCGGCTCCTCGATCGTGTCGCTCGCCTATGGCGTCGGCATGATGCTGGCGCTGACGCGGCTGCGTCCGCGCACCGAGGTCGAGGCCAGCGGCCACGCCGAGGCGATGCGCAGCTACGCGTAGTTCTTCGTCATTGCGAGCGCAGCGAAGCAATCCAGAATCCCCCCGCGGGGACAGTCTGGATTGCTTCGCTGCGCTCGCAATGACGGCGGAGGCCTTGTAAAAGGGCGTTCATGGACACCTCCCCCCTGATTCTTCTCGCCGCGGGCGGCACCGGCGGCCATCTGTTTCCGGCCGAGGCGCTCGGCGTCGAGCTGATCCGGCGCGGCTTTCGCGTGCGTCTCGTCACGGACGAGCGGGCGCTGCGCTACAGCGGGCTGTTCAGCAAGGACATGATCGACGTCGTCTCGAGCGAGACTGCGCGCGGCCGCAATCCGTTCCAGCTCGCCTACGCCGGTCTCACGCTCGCCGCCGGCACGCTTTCCGCTTACAGCCTGATCAAGCGATTGAAGCCGGTCGCCGTCGTCGGCTTCGGCGGCTACCCGACGCTGCCGCCGCTGGTCGCGGCAAAATTCGCCGGCGTGCCCGGCATCATCCATGACGCCAATGCGGTGCTCGGCCGCGCCAACCGGTTTCTGTCGAGCCGCGTCCGCGCCATCGCGACGTCGTTGCCGGGCGTGCTCGACCGCGACCCGGCGCTATCAGGCAAGACCACGACCGTCGGCACGCCGATGCGACCGGCGATCCTCGCCGCGGCCGCCGTGCCCTATGCCGCACCCGAGGCGAACGGCCCGCTGCGCCTGCTCGTCGTCGGCGGCAGCCAGGGGGCGCGTATCATGGCCGACATCGTGCCAGGCGCGATCGAGCGGCTCGAGCCTGCGCTGTGGGGCCGGCTCAGCCTCACCCAGCAGGTGCGCGACGAGGACATGAATCGCGTGCGCGCGGTCTACGACAGGCTCAAGATCAATGCCGAGCTCGCGCCGTTCTTTACCGATCTGCCGGCGCGGCTCGCCTCCAACCATCTGGTGGTGTCGCGCTCCGGCGCCGGCACCGTCGCTGAGCTCGCCGCCATCGGCCGGCCGTCGATCCTGGTGCCGCTGCCGGGCTCGATCGACCAGGACCAGTTCGCCAATGCCGGCGTGCTGGCCAAGGTCGATGGCGCGATCCGCATTCCGCAGACCGAGTTCACCTCGGATCGGCTGGCTTCCGAAATCTCCGCCTTCGCTGCCGAGCCGGCGCGCCTTGCCGCCATGGCTGCGGCCGCGAAGGGGGCAGGGCGGCTCGATGCCGCCGAGCGGCTGGCCGATCTGGTGGTCAAGGTCGCGGGAATCTGACGCGAAAAAGCCCTTGTCTTCGCCTTCTAAAGCGGGGCATCCAGTAGGAAAGGCGCGCGGCTGATTTGGCCGTGACCTTCGCCAGATGCCGCCGTCTCCGGCGGCGAGGTCAGGGAACAGAGCATGAGACTGCCGCGCGAGATCGGACCCATCCACTTCGTCGGGATCGGCGGGATCGGCATGAGCGGGATCGCCGAGGTGCTGGTCAATCTCGGCTACGCCGTGCAGGGCTCGGACGCCTCCGACAATTACAATCTCGACCGTCTGCGCAAGAAGGGCGCCAAGGTCTCGGTCGGCCACAAGGCGGAGAATGTCGACGGCGCCGCGGTCGTCGTCGTGTCCACCGCGATCAAGCGCGACAATCCGGAATTGATGGCGGCGCGCGAACGGCGCATCCCTGTGGTGCGCCGCGCCGAGATGCTGGCCGAGCTGATGCGGCTGAAGAGCTGCGTCGCCATCGCCGGCACCCACGGCAAGACCACCACGACGACGATGGTCGCGACGCTGCTCGATTCCGGCGGGCTCGATCCCACCGTCATCAATGGCGGCATCATCAACGCCTACGGCTCCAACGCGCGTCTCGGCGCCGGCGACTGGATGGTGGTGGAAGCCGACGAGAGCGACGGCACGTTCCTGAAGCTGCCGACCGATGTTGCGATCGTCACCAATGTCGACCCTGAGCATCTCGATCACTTCAAGACCTTCGAGGCGGTGCAGGACGCGTTCCGTCATTTCGTCGAGAACCTGCCGTTCTACGGCTTTGCCGTGATGTGCATCGATCATCCCGTGGTGCAGAGTCTCGTCGGCAAGATCGAGGATCGCCGCATCATCACCTACGGCGAGAATCCGCAGGCCGATGCGCGACTGGTCGATCTCACCCCGACGGGCGGCGGATCGAAGTTCAAGGTCGCGTTCCGCGATCGCAAGACCGGCGCCGTGCACGAGATCGCCGATCTCATGCTGCCGATGCCGGGCCGCCACAACGCCTCCAACGCGACGGCCGCGATCGCGGTCGCGCGCGAGCTCGGCGTGTCGGACGAGGCGATCCGCAAGGCGATCGCCGGCTTCGGCGGCGTCAAACGCCGCTTCACCAAGACCGGCGAATGGAACGGCGTCACCGTGATCGACGACTACGGCCACCACCCCGTTGAGATCGCGGCGGTGCTGAAGGCGGCGCGGGAATCCACCAACGGCAAGATCGTCGCCGTGGTGCAGCCGCATCGCTACACCCGCCTGCAATCGCTGTTCGAGGAATTCTGCACCTGCTTCAACGATGCGGACGCGGTTGTTGTCGCCGATGTCTATGCCGCCGGCGAAGCGCCGATCGAAGGTATCGACCGCGATCATTTCGTCACCGGCCTGCGCGCCCATGGCCACCGTGAGGTGGTCCCGCTGCCGGCGGCGCCGGAGCTCGCGGGCATCGTCAAGGGGCTCGCGACATCGGGCGATCTCGTCGTGTGCCTTGGGGCCGGCAACATCACGCAATGGGCGTATGCACTGCCCGGCGAATTGAAGGCGCTGGGGTGAGCATGCGCTTGTGTAACTCATCTGGGGCCACACGGCACACCGCGCTCCCTCCCCCCTTGCGGGGGAGGGTGGGGGAGAGGGGTGGCGACAAACTCCAATCTCGCTTGGGGCTACCCCCCTCCCTGACCCTCCCCCGCAAGGGGGGAGGGAACGGAAGCAGTGTGCTTCCCTCAATTGAGGGAGTTGCATGACCTTCCCCGASATCACCCYCGCCCTCAAAGCCGCGATGCCTGATCTGCGCGGCCGGCTGCTGGCCAACCAGTCGCTCGCCGAGCTGACCTGGTTTCGCGTCGGCGGTCCGGCGCAGGTGTTGTTCACGCCAGCGGATGAAGACGATCTCGCCTACTTCCTCGCGCATCTCGCAAGCGACATTCCTGTCTATGTCGTCGGCGTCGGCTCCAATCTGATCGTGCGCGACGGCGKCATTGCGGGCGTCGTGATCCGGCTGGCGCCGCGCGCCTTCGGCGAGGCGAGCGCGAGCGACGACATTGTTACGGCAGGCGCGGCTGCGCTCGACAAGCGCGTGGCGGAGGTGGCGGCATCCGCCAACATCGGCGGGCTCGAATTCTACTTCGGTATTCCCGGCACGATCGGCGGTGCGCTGCGCATGAATGCGGGCGCCAATGGCGGCGAGACCAAGGACGTGCTGATCGAGGCGCGAGGCGTCGGCCGCGATGGCACAAAGCACGTCTTCTCCAATGCCGACATGAAGTTCGTCTATCGCAACAGCGGCGTCGACCCCTCCGTCATCTTCACGTCCGCGCGCTTTCGCGGTGAGGTCAAGGATGCGGACGCGATCCGCGCGCGCATGGCGGAGGTGCAGAGCCATCGCGAGACCGCGCAGCCGATCCGCGAAAAGACCGGCGGATCGACCTTCAAGAATCCGCCCGGCCATTCCGCCTGGAAGCTGGTGGACGCCGCCGGCTGCCGCGGCTTGCGCGTCGGCGGCGCGCAGGTCTCGGAGATGCACTGCAATTTCCTGATCAACACGGGCGATGCCACCGCGCACGACATCGAGACGCTGGGCGAGACCGTGCGCGAACGCGTGAAGGCCAATTCCGGAATTGAGCTGCACTGGGAAATCAAGCGGATCGGGGTTTCATGATCACCGTCATTCCGGGGCTCGCGAAGCGAGAGCCCGGAATCCATAACCACGATCGGGAGTATGGATTCCGGGCCTGCGCCTTGCGGCGCATCCCGGAATGACGACTGGATAGGTAACGGAAGACATGCGCATCACCATCCTCTTCGGCGGCTCCAACCGGGAGCGTCTGGTCTCGGTTGCCTCGGCCCAGGCGCTGCATCAGGCGCTGCCCGAGGCCGATCTCTGGTGGTGGGACGTCGAGGACAAGGTGCATGTGGTGCAGTCGAAGCAGCTGCTCGAACATGCTCGCCCCTTCGAGGACGAGTTCAAGCCCGGCACATCAGGCATTCCGCTGGCGCAGGCGCTCGACCAGGCCAGGGCGGAAGACCGCGTGCTGGTGCTCGGCCTGCATGGCGGACGTGCCGAGAACGGCGAACTGCAGGTGATGTGCGAGGCGCGCGGCGTGCCGTTCACCGGCTCGGGCTCGGCCTCCTCGCATCTCGCCTTCGACAAGATCGCGGCGAAGCACTTCGCCGCACTCGGCGGCGTGACACCGCCGGCAAACATTGCACTGGACGATATCGACGAGGCCTTCGCCGAATACGGCCGGCTGATCGCAAAGCCGGCGCGGGACGGGTCGAGCTACGGCCTCATCTTCGTCAACGCCAGGCAGGACCTCGTCGCCGTCCGCAATGCCGCGAAGCACGAGGAGTATGTGATCGAACCCTATATCGCCGGCATCGAGGCAACCTGCGGCGTGCTGGAGCGCGCCGACGGCTCGATCGTCTCGCTGCCGCCGATCGAGATCATTCCGGGCGAGGGCAATTTCGACTACGTCGCAAAATACCTTCTGAAATCGACCCAGGAGATCTGCCCGGGCCGTTTTGCACCCGAGATCACCGCCGCCCTCAAGGAGCAGGCGATGCTGGCGCACCGGGCGATGTCCTGCACCGGCTATTCCCGCTCGGACTTCATCGTCTCGGCCAAGGGCCTCATCTATCTCGAAACCAACACGCTCCCCGGGCTGACCAAGTCCTCGCTCTACCCCAAGGCGCTGAAGGCCGAGGGCATCGCGTTCGTCGACTTCCTGCACGGCCTGGTCGAGCTCGCCGGGCGGGGTGTGCGGAAATAGTTAGGACTGGTTAACGGCCAAACGGGCGAAACGGCCCGCTTTGGGCCCCAAATCCGGTAAAATGCCGGACATCGCGGCATAAATGCCTCACAGGGCTGGGCAAAAAGCGTCCGGCGTTAACGAAGTTTACCTTTTGTTTACCAGGACATCCGAAGGTTAACGCTGGCGGCGCATATGGCGCTTTGGCTGCCGGCGCGTGAGCTGTTGCGGGTGAGGTCACCTCCAGCGAACGCTTTGATGGGAGAGGCTTCGTCTGCTGATCCGGCCCGGCAAGTCCGAGACGTCATGTTCGCCAGGACCCGCGCGATGTCGCGGGCAAACTGTTGACGAGCTCGTGCAATGGATGGTGCAGGAAGCCTCACCCGGTCGCTTCTGAGATCGCTGAGGCCCCAAGCTGATCTGAAGGCGGCCGCTATCGGAGCGGTCGTGCTTCTGCGCGAGTGGGTGCAGGACAAGCGCGTCGAGGTTCGCGCTGCCGCCAAGGACAAGATCAAGACCAAAGCGAAGGCCAAGGCGCTGGTCGAGCGCGAGCCGCCGCCGCGCGTGGTCGCGCTGGTCGAGCGCTATCTGCCGCGCCGGGTCGGGATCAGCATGACCGTGCTGCTGCTGATCGGGAGCTGCGGCTTCGGCATCGTCAAGGGCGGCCACCTCCAGGATTTCGTCACGGCGGTCAGCGACGCCCGCAACGCGATGGCCAATTCCGCCGGCTTCCGCATCACCTCCGTCGTGATCAACGGCCGCAAGCAGCTCACCCAGGACGAGATCCTCGCGATCGGCGGCGTCAGCGGCCGTTCCTCGCTGTTGTTCCTCGACGCCGACGCCGTGCGCGACAAGCTCAAGGCCAATCCCTGGATCGCGGATGCGACCGTGCTGAAGCTCTATCCGGGCCAGCTCATGATCGAGCTCACCGAGCGCAAGGCGTTCGCGCTGTGGCAGGAGGCCGGCCGCCTCTCCGTCATCGCCGACGACGGCGCGGTGCTCGAGCCCTATGTCTCGCGCCGGTTCCTGGCGCTGCCGCTCGTGGTTGGCAAGGGCGCCGACACGCAGGCCCGTGATTTCCTCGCGCTGCTGGCGCGCTATCCGCAGGTCAACTCGATCAC